>DATACN010000297.1:0-9229 GCA_036258995.1 Thermoleophilaceae bacterium
CAGCGCGAGCAGGTTGTTTGGTTGATCGCCGTCGGCGTCCGTCTTGATGTACAGGTTCCCGTAGGCGCTGCGTGCCACGATCACCGCGACGCGGTCCCCGCTGGGCCGCTCGACATAGAAGGACCACTTGCCGGTCTGTATGCCGTCGATTGCCTCGGGCTGACCGAGCTTCCAGCGGGTCCCGTCGGCGTTGATTCCCCCGATGTTGCGGATGCGCTCGTGCGGGTTCGGACGGTCTGACTTGTTGATGCACCTGACTCGGATTGCCATCGCAACCTCCTTCGTGTGACGCCAGAAGCATCGCGAGTGCATCGGACGTTGTTTCTGCACGTGCGTGTTTGTGCCTCAGGCAACGCCGCCGAGGTCCCAAAGTGCGAGATCCTCTGCCCGGCTCGCCGTCCGCGTTGGCTCGTACGGTCCTGGCGGTGATAGGTAATGCCGCAATGGATGCTCTTGTCGGCGAACGTAAGACTCTCGTTGCCCGGATCGAACAGGAGCGCGAGCAGCTCGAGCGGATGCAGTCGATCGTTGCGAACCTCGAGGAGCGGCTGGTTCACGACGAGCGGATGCTCGGGGAGATCGATTCTGTCTTGGGGCGCGCGCCGCAGCTTCGTTTGGAGGACGCCGATGTTCGACTCCGGGGCCGACGCTTGGAGGAGGTCGCGATTGCCGTACTTGCTGAGGGGCGCGGGCGTGGAGCTGAGATCCACTACAGAGAGTGGTTCGAGCTCGTTCGCTCGAATGGTCACTTGGTTGCGGGGAGGGATCCGCTGAACACATTTCTGACCCAGATCAATCGGTCGGCCTCCATCGAGAAGGTGGGCCGACGCACGGGTCGGTACCGGCTGTCGGGCGCCGCGGCCTGAGTCCCTAACGGCAACCGACCAAGCCTGCGCCGCTGCTTCCGCGTGAAAGCGCTCGTATGTCGCCACCGCTCGGCGCCGCGACCACCTGAGCGAAAGCTAGGGCGGTACCCGCACTTCGATCGAGCCGTCCTTGATCCGCGTCTCGAGCGAGGGCTGGGGATAGGGTCCTGGCCCGCGCTCGAGCTGGCCGTCGCTCAAGCGGAAGGTGGACTGGTGCCACGGGCAGGTCACGCAGCCGTCGTTCAGCTCGCCTTCGTCGAGCGGGCCTCCGCGGTGTACGCAGGTGTTCGCCAGCGCGTAGACCTCTCCGTGCCAGCGGGCGAGCAGAATGTCGACGCCGTTGAGCTCCACCTTGCGCGACTCGGCCTCGCCCAGGGCGGCGTCGGCGAGCGCCGGGGTCCAGTCCTCCGGGTACCGCTCGAAGACGGTCTGATCGACGCCGACAGCCTTGGCGTAGGTGAGGTGCCCGCCAAGCCAGCCGCCGCCGGTCACCGCTCCGATGCCCACGAGCGCGAGCAGCCTCCCGCGGCCGCGATCGCCTGCCGCGCGCGCCGCCAGCGAGGAGGCCATCAGCGCGACGCCCGTGGCGTTGAAGGCGGCATGCACGAGGCCGACGCGGCGCACGGCATCGCTCGCGGGCTCGGCGTCGGCCCAGTCGTTCCAGCCGGCGGCGATCGTGGGCGCCGACGCGGCGAGCCCGGCCAGTACGAGCCGGTCGGCGCCCGGCTCGGCGTCATCACCGCCGAGCCAGTCGAGAAGAACGGCGCTGGTCCAGGTGCCAATCGAGACGTCGGTCAGCAAAGGGTGAACCGGATGTCCGAGCCAGGTGCCCGAGAGGGCCTCCTTCACCTTCGTGGGCTTCGTCAGGTTCCGGATTCGCTTGCCGATCCACTTGGCCGGCTTGTCGGCGGCGGCGAACCTCTCGACGGGGAGGCGCTGCGTGTCCATCGACCCATTCCTACCCTCCTTTGCAAACGGCAAGCGCCCGGTTCGAAAAGGCGTCGCGACACCGGGCTCGGGCGCTGGTGCTCCGGCCGTTCGCGGCGCTAGGGTGGCCCGTCCGTGACCCTCGAGGCTTCCCTTCGCGAACTGTTCGGCTTCGCCGCTTTCCGGCCCGGCCAGCGCGAGGCGTGCGAGGCGGCGCTGGCCGGCCGCGACGTGCTGGTCGTCATGCCCACCGGCTCGGGCAAGTCGCTCTGCTACCAGTTACCGGCGCTGCTGCGGGGCGACCTGACAGTGGTGGTGTCGCCGCTCGTGGCGCTGATGCAGGACCAGGTCGAGGCGCTCCACGCCCGCGGCCTCGGCTCACGCGTCGCGCTCGTCAACGCGCAGCAGGAGCCTGCGGCGAACGCGCAGGCCCTTCGCGCCGCCGCCGAGGGCAGCCTGCGGCTGCTGTACGTGGCGCCGGAGCGGTTCTCGTCGCCGGGCTTCCTCGATCGGATGGCGGAGGCACGGGTCGGCCTGTTCGTGGTCGACGAGGCGCATTGCGTCTCGCAGTGGGGCCACGACTTCCGGCCGGACTACTTCCGGCTGGCCGACGCGGCCCGTGCGCTGGGTGCGGGAGCGATCGTGGCCTCGACCGCCACGGCCACGCCACGCGTCGCAACCGACGTGGCCCGGCGGCTCGGGCTGCGCGACGCGCTGCGGGTGTCCACGGGATTCGACCGGCCGAACCTGGCTTTCGCCGTCGCGCGGCCGGCGCCGCACGAGAAGCACGCAATGCTGGCAGAGGCGCTCGCGGCGCCCCACGCCCTGCCGGCGATCGTCTACTCGGGCACGCGGGCAGGGGCCGAGCAGATCGCCGGCGAGCTCGAGCAGGCGCTCGGCCGGCCGGCGCTCCCGTACCACGCGGGGCTCGACCGCATCACGCGCGCCGAGGCGCAACGGCGCTTCCTCGCCGACGAGGTTCCGGTCATCGTGGCCACCAACGCGTTCGGGATGGGTGTGGACAAGCCCAACGTGCGCACGGTCGTGCACGCCGGCGTGCCGGCGTCGCTCGAGGCCTACTACCAGGAGGCCGGCAGGGCGGGGCGCGACGGAGCGCCGGCGCGGGCGATCCTGCTCGCCGAGAACCGCGACAAGGCGCTGCATGTCCACTTCATCAAGCAGGACGAGATCGAGGACGGTCTGCCGGGATGGCTCTACGACCGCCTGCGCGCGGCCGCCGACGGCCACGACCGCTACGAGCTCGACAGCGCGGAGCTGGTCGCGGGCCTGCGCGGCGACGGCGACAAGCTGCGCGCCCTCGTCGGCCACCTGACCCGGGCCGGGGTCGTGGCCCCCGCGCCATCGGCGCCCGACCGCATCGCAGGTCACCTGCTGGGGCCATACGACGCGCGGGCAGCGGCGCTCTGCCGTGCCTCGATCGAGGAGGGCGCCCGCGTGCGCTGGCGCCAGTACCGGGAGATCTGGGCCTACGTCGAGCAGGCGAGCTGCCGCCGCGAGGCCATTCTGCGGCACTTCGGGGACCGAGGCGCCCCCGCGCGGACGCCGGGCGCCTGCTGTGACGCGTGCGATCCGGAGCTGGCGCCGGCACCCCCGCCGCCCCCCAGCCCCGAGAGCTTCGCCGACCTCGACGAGGCCATCATCGCGGTGGCCCGCACGGCCCGGCCCGCGGTGGGGCGCACCACGTGCGCCGAGATCCTGCACGGCTCGCGCTCGCAGAAGATCCAGCGCAACTCGTATGACGGACTGCCGGCGTACGCGTGCTCCTCGCACCTCCGCCGGGCCGACATACTCGCGCGCGTGGATCGGCTGATCGGTGAGGGAAGGCTCGAGACGAGCGGCGGGCCGTATCCGACGCTGCGGGTGCCCGAGCGCGCCGCCGCGTGAGCGAGCCCTTCCGGGTCGGGGTACTCGTCTCCGGCGAGGGGACCAACCTCCAGGCGCTGCTCGACAGCGTGCACCGAAGCGACGGCATCGAGGTCGTGGGCGTGGCGGCGAGCCGGTCGCAGGCGAGGGGGCTCGAGCGGGCGCGGGGCGCGGGTGTCGACACGGCGGTGTTCGAGCTGTCCGAGTATGCGGACCGCGGCGCCCGCGACGGCGCGCTCGGCGACTGGCTCGAAGAGAAGGGCGTGCGGCTGGTCGTGCTCGCCGGCTTCATGGAGATCCTCGGCCCGAGCTTCATCCGCCGCTTCGAGGGCCGGATCGTGAACGTGCACCCCTCGCTGCTGCCTTCATTTCCCGGCATTCGCTCGATCGAGGCGGCCCTCGAGCACGGGGTCAAGGTCACCGGCGTCACGGTGCACTTCGTCGACGAGGGGGTGGACAGCGGCCCGATCATCCTCCAGGAGGCGCTCCCGCTGACCTATCCTGCGACCGTGGAGGAGGTCGAGCGGAAGGTGCACGAGATCGAGCATCAGCTGCTGCCGCGCGCGGTCCGCCTGATCGCAGCGGGCGCCGTCCACACCGATCCCGACAATCCGCGGATCACACGGATCGAGGATGGAGACGACGGCTAGCGACATAGAGACGGTCGCAGGCGGCGAGGTCAAGGTCCGGCGGGCCCTGCTGTCGGTGTCGGACAAGCGCGGGATCGTGGACTTCGCGCGGGGCCTGGCCGACCTGGGGGTGGAGATCGTGTCCACCGGCGGGACGGCCCGCGAGCTCTCGGACGAGGGCATCGCCATCCGGCCGGTCGAGGACTACACCGGCTTCCCCGAGATTCTCGACGGAAGGGTCAAGACGCTCAACCCGCGCATCTACGCCGGGCTCCTGGCGGTGCGCTCGGAGCCCCAGCACGTGGACACGCTCAAAGAGCACGAGATCGAGCCGATCGACCTCGTTTGCGTGAACCTCTACCCGTTCGAGTCGGTGTCCTCGCGGAGGGGAGTCCCGGCCGACGAGGTGATCGAGAACATCGACATCGGCGGCCCCACGCTGATCCGCGCGGCCGCGAAGAACCACGCCTTCACCGCGGCGGTCGTGTCGCCAGAGAGCTACGACGCGATCCTCGACGAGCTGCGCGAGAGCGAGGGCCGGCTCTCGGACCGCACGCGGGAGAGCCTCGCGATGGAGGCCTTCTCCTACACCGCCCGCTACGACGCGGCCGTCTCGCGCTGGTTCTCAGAGCGCGAGGAGGACTTTCCGACCCAGTTCCCTCGCTCGTTCGAGAAGGTGCTCGACCTCGCCTACGGCGAGAACCCGCACCAGCGCGCGGCGTACTACATGGAATCGGGCACCCGCAGCCACCTGCTGTCGATGGTGTCGAAGCTGCACGGCAAGGAGCTCTCGTTCAACAACCTGCTCGACCTCGACTCGGGCCGCCGGCTGCTGGAGGACTTCGAGGTGCCCGCGGCGGCGATCATCAAGCACGGCGGCCCTTGCGGCTGTGCGGTGGGCGCGGACGCGAGCGACGCGTTCGAGCGGGCCCTGGCAACCGACCGGATGAGCGCCTTCGGCGGGGTCATGTGCTTCAACCGCCAGGTCGACCGGTCACTCGCTGAGCAGATCAACGAGATGTTCGTGGAGCTCGTCTTCGCCCCCGGCTACGACGAGGACGCGCTCGAGGTGCTCCAGCGCAAGCCGAACATCCGCATCCTCTCCAACGCGGAGCGCCGCCGGGCGGACGTAACAGAGCACGACTACAAGCGCGTTCGCGGCGGCCTGCTCGTGCAGGACCGGGACACCGGCCTCGAGCTGCGCGAGGAGATGCGCGTGGTCACCGAGCGCAAGCCCACCGAGGAGGAGTGGGGCGAGCTGCTTTTCGCCATGCGGGTGTGCAAGCACGTGCGCTCGAATGCGATCGTTCTGACGAAGCGACTCGCCACGGCGGGCATCGGCGCCGGCCAGATGAGCCGCGTCGACTCGGTGCAGATCGCGGTGCAGAAGGCCGGCGCCGCCGGGATCGACCTGTCGGGGTGCGCGCTCGCCTCCGACGCCTTCTTCCCGTTTCCCGACGGACCCAAGATCGCGATCGACGCGGGCGCCACCGCGATCATCCAGCCCGGCGGCTCCCAGCGCGACCCGGACGTGGTCGAGGTGTGCGACGCCGCCGGCGTCGCGATGGTCTTCACCGCCCGCCGCCACTTCCGCCACTGAGCCCTGCACCGCTCGGTGCAGCCCTTAGACGCCCATCGAACCGTCGCTAGAGTTGGCAGCGGCCGCCATGCGTGAGCCCCACCACCCACCCGCGTCGGAGCTGGAGCTGGCCTCGGTCCTCCACGCACTGAGCGACCCGACACGACTCGCGATAGTCCGCCACCTCTCCTCCGGCCACGAGTGCGCCTGCGGCGGCATCGACCTGGAGCTCTCGAAGGCGACCCTCTCCCACCACTACCGGGTCCTCCGCGAAGCCGGCGTGGTGAGAACCCGCCCCGACGGCCGCCGCCGCCTCCTCTCCCTCCGGCAAGACGACCTGGACACCCGCTTCCCGGGCTTATTGGAAGCGGTCCTGTCGGACGGTCATACGGCTGACAAACTAGCCGCGGGCCGTTAGCTCAATTGGCTTAGAGCGACCGGCTTTTAACCGGTTAGATCTGGGTTCGAGTCCCAGGCGGCCCACTTTTCGGACTCTTCAGTCGAGCCAGGCCGGCTCATCGAATCCGGCGTACTCCTGAATGGCTCCGAATACATGCTGGACCGCCCGGGTGCTGTGAACTGCGAAATTGCAGACGCCGTACGGGAGCCGGCCCTTTGCCCGACCGCTGCTCGAGGTGGGAGTGTGGTCGAGGATGTGCTTGCGAACGCACGACTGCGGAAGCTGGAGAACATCGAGCCAGTGGCGCTCGATCTGCTCGATAGTCAGGCCGTTGTTCGTGTACACGTTCAGGGAGACCCTGATCTTCTCCACGTCAATGCTGAGGGACCCGGTCACGAACCAGCGGAAGAACCTCACCATCCGCTGATCCGAGTTTGTGAGCTTGAGGATGTTCCTGGACTTTGCTCCCTCTGCCCAGTACAGCATGCAGCCGGCAAGGTGGAGGGGATCGCGTTCTCGCGCCTTCGTGCGCCCCTCCGCCTGAAACGCGAGCCGGCGTTCCCGGCATCTGGCGGCCCACGCGGCGGTCCGTCTGCGGACGGACTCGGGGTGTTGAGGGCCGCCCGAACCCCGAAGGTTCCGCGCAACCTGCTCCGGCGTGAGAACGATGTCCTTCGTCCAAAGGTGAACGCTGCCGGGAGACACAGCCAAGAGAGCCGCGATCTGCCTTATCGGCAGCCCAATGCGTCGAAGCCGCCTCGCCTCTGCCTTCTCGGAGGGTTTTAGGGTCGGGCTCATACGAACAAGTGTTCGTATATGGTATGAATCCGGTCGGACCTACAATCGGGCAGCCACGGCCCCGTGGTGTAGTGGCAGCACACGAGGTTTTCGTCCTCGTAGCGTGGGTTCGATTCCCATCGGGGCTATCTAGACTCGCGCCCCTGGGCGGTTAGCTCAGTTGGTAGAGCGCCACGCTTACAACGTGGAGGTCGCCTGTTCGAGCCAGGCACCGCCCATCGTCCACCACGATCTGGAGGGAGCATGCTCGAGCGTCAGCGGCGGAAGGTTCACGAGGCGGTCGCGCCGTACCTGGAGCCCGGCGAGAACATCGAGGCGGTGTTCATCGGGCAGGCGCCCATTCCGCCGCTCGTCTACTTCCTGGTGCTGCCGATCGTCTTCGTCTTCGTGCTGAAGTTCCGGACGGTCGTGGCGACTGATCGCCACCTGTACGTGTTCGCGCACAAGTGGATGCGGTCGTACGAGTACTCGGGCCAGCCCTACAAGGTGGCGATCGAGCAGGCGAAGTACGACAGCGGCTCGATGTACGCCCGGGTCGATGGGGGGCCGAAGCTGTGGGTGATGCCGTTCGGGCCCGTGAAGAAGGCGCTCGACGAGCTGACCGAGGCGGTCGAGAAGCTCCAGGCCGAGAAGCGGCTTCTTCCGGAGCCGGGCGTCTAACGACGGAAAGGAGAAGCGTGGGACAGCCGGTTGTTCACTTCGAGGTCATTGCCAAGGACCCGGAGAAGATCCAGTCGTACTACTCAGAGCTGTTCGGCTGGGACATCAACGCAGACAACCCCGTGAACTACGGGATCGTCGCCCGCGATGGGAACACCAATCCGGACGGCGTCGGCATCGGCGGTGGAATCGGCGGAGGACCGGACGGGTACGACGGCCACGCCACCTTCTACGTCGAGGTCCCCGACGTGGAGGCCGCGCTGGCGAAGGCAGAGAGCCTCGGGGGGTCTCGGATGATGGGCCCGCAGAAGGTCATGGACACGATCGAGATCGGGCTCTTCAACGACCCGGAGGGCCACGTGGTCGGGGTCGTGAGCGGCGGGTAGCGCCGGCCGGCGATCAGGCCGTCGCCGTCAGCGGCCCGGCTCGCGAACGCCTGGCAAGGGTTCGGAAAGCTCGTCTCGATGGCGGCGGGGCCCGCCTAGAAGGCGGTCCATGAGCGCCCAGACGGCGAAGAGCAGCGTCCCGACCGCGCCCGTCGCGGTGAGGAGCGCTCCAGCGGCCGCGACTACGGCGACTCCGTTGGAACCGAGGATCAGCACGGCTGTTGCCGCGCCTAGGGTGGGGCCGACCGGCAGGAGGCCCACGGCGGCTGCCGCGATCAGCAGTGCGACCGCGTCGAGGATCGAGATGTCCACCCCGATTCCCTCCAGCACCACCATGTTGCGGGCCACCTGGGCGCCGGTGGCGAACATCACGAGGGCGATAATCGCGTTTCGGCTTTTCAGCCCTTTCAGCACCGCGAGCCCCTTCCAAAAGCCTTCATGCCGATCGCGGATGAACCGCCCGAACCCGCCGATCAGAAGCGCCGGGACGACGAGAAACAACACCCCGGCCCACCAGGGCAGATTGAGCGGGCCGATGAGCGTGAACGAAAGCGCTGCCGCCAGTCCGATCTCGATCACCACGATGGGGAGCTCGGCCGCGACGAGGACCGAGGCGCTGGGGCTGTCAGCCGGCGCGCTGCGGCGCAGGGCGGCTATCCGCACGCCGAGCCCAACGCTGCTGTTGAACAGGTTGCCGAGATAGCCGAGGCCGGCCGCCCGGTAGAGGCGGCGGCGGCCGACGCTCCCGCCGGCAGCGAGCACGCACACGTGCCAGGCCTCGCTCCGTGCGATCAGCCAGATCACCTGCAATCCGACGGCGACGCTCAAGACACCGATGGATGCGCTGCCGAACGCTTCGACGAAGTCGTCGCGCTTGCTCCACAGCCCCACTACCAAGGCCGTGCCGACCACAAGGCTTCCGATCACCGTGACCGCCCCGGGATGGCGGCGTGTCCAGGAGCGAACCCTGCCAAAGCGGCGGGGATTGGTACGGATGGCCAAGCCCTCTAAGCGAGAACGGGCCGGGATCAGGCGAGCTGCGCGTCGGCGGCGGCCCTCGGCGTGCGGGCCTCACGGAACGTGACGAGCCGCTGCCGGTC
>DATACN010000298.1:0-2314 GCA_036258995.1 Thermoleophilaceae bacterium
CGTGTCGGGCCGGCCCGACGGCGGTTATCGGTTCCTGGTCCGCGCAACCGACGCGCTCGGCAATCAGGGCCCGGCGGTGAGCTCGGACTACGCCCTCGACACCGTCGCTCCCGGTGCACCGGCGATCGTGACGGGGCCTGGCTCGCCCAATCGCGACCGGTCCCCGTCCTGGGCATTCACCGCCGAGCCAGGGGCGACCGTCGAGTGCCGCCTCGACCTGCCCGGCGCGTTGGTCTCCGACTGGGCGGTGTGCTCGAGCCCGCGCTCGTACCAGCTCGGCGGGGCCGACGGCTCCTACGCTCTGTCGCTGCGCGCGACGGACGCGGCGGGCAACACCGGGCCGTCGTCGAACGGCTCCTACGAGCTCGACACCACGCCGCCCGGCGCCCCGCGGATCACCGACGGCCCGGCCCAGCGCGACGACGACCCGCGGCCCACCTGGTCGTTCACCGGCGAGGCCGGCGCCACCTTCGAGTGCGCGCTGGCGCTCGGCCGCGAGGCTGTCTCTGAGCGCTCTGCCTGCGCCAGCCCACGGCAGTACAACCTGGTCGACGACCCCAACGGCGAGTACGCGTTCACGGTCCGCGCCCGCGACGTAGCGGGCAACGTCGGAGACGCAGCCGGCGCCCACTACATGTTGGAGCGAACCGATCCCGGCGACGACTCGGTGCCCACCGACGCGGTGCAGCCCGACCCGGAGCCGGCGGCAGCCGACCCCATCGAGGCGGATCCCGCCGGGGTCGAGCCAGGAGGCGACCTTCCCGGGCTGGGCGGCGAGCCTGCCGAGGGGCTCGAGCCTCAGCCGGACGCCGGTTCGGAAGGCGACCCCGCGGGTGGCGTGCTCTCGCCGGAGAAGTTCGACCCGGGCACGGTCAGTCTCGACGAGCCGCGCGGCGAGGGCGGCGCGCCGGTCCTGAAGGCGCTGGGGCGCGCGGTCAAGGCGGTGGCCAAGAACGCCGACAAGTCTGTATTCCCCGGCGTGCTCGCCGCGATCGTCATGTGCTTCTTCGCCGTGCAGAACCGGATTGACCGAAACGACCCGAAGCTCGGCCTGGCGCCGGTCTTTGCCGATCCCGACCTCGAGTTCAGGCCACCGGAGCCGAAGGAATGAGCAAGGCAGACAGGATCCCCTCCGCGGAGGTCGTGCCGCTCGCGGACCGCATGCGCTACATGCAGGTCTTCCGGCTCATCCTGGTGGCGGTGGTGGCGCTCGTGGTCGCGCTGTCGCCGGAGTCGCACCACGCCGGTCCCGAGGCATTCGCGCTCGTGACCCTGGCCTTCATGGGCCTGTCGCTCGGCGCCCACCTCGCCTGGCGGGTGTCGCGCGGCGCCGGGCTCGCGCTGTTCACCGGCATGCTGATCGTGGACGGCATCTACCTGGCCTGGACCGCGTACGCGACCGGCGGCGGCGCCAGCCCGATCCGCTACCTGATCATCCTCCACATCATCACGGTCGCCCTGCTGGCGTCGTACCGGACCGGGATGAAGATGGCCCTCTGGCACTCGCTTCTCCTGCTCGTCGTCTACTACGGCCAGCAGGGCGGCGTGCTGAGTCCGCTCGACGCGGGCGACGCGCCCGGGGCCGGCACGCCGTTCGAGCAGCTGATCGTCTTCAGCGCGGTGCTGTGGTTCGTCGCGATCGCCACCTCGGCCTTCTCGGCGGTGAACGAGCGCGAGTTGCGCCGCCGCCGTTACGACCTCGAGGCGCTGGCATCGATGGCAACCCGCCTGGAGGACACCACCGACTCGGGATCGGTCGCCGAGACCGTGCTCGAGTCGATCTGCGACACCTTCGGCTTCAAGCGGACCCTGTTCTTCGGCGGGGAGGGCGGGAGTGAGCTGGAGCTCCTGGCCCATACCGGCGAGGTCACCCGTGGCGTCCGCGGGCCGCCCCCGGCGGCCGGCTCCGCGCTCAATACCGCGATGACCTCGCGGCGCACGCAGCTCGTCTCCTACCCCCACGTCGACGCCGACCCGTGGCTGAGCGTCCTGATCGAGGGCGCGCGCAACGTGCTGATCGTCCCCCTGTCGGCGGAGGGGCACGCGATCGGCGCTCTCGTGGCAGAGCACGGCATGCGCCGTGGCTCACGCATCGAGCGCCGGGTCGTCGCCATGGTCGAGCGCTTCGCCTCCCACGGCGCGCTCGCGCTGCGCAACGCCTGGCTGCTCGAGGAGATCCAGCACCTCGCCGCGACCGACGGCCTGACCGGCATCGCGAACCGCACGACGTTCCAGCACGTGCTGGCGCAGGAGCTCGCGCGCACGCGACGCAACGGCGGCTCCGTCGGCCTCGCGCTGCTCGACCTCGACCACT
>DATACN010000299.1:0-7202 GCA_036258995.1 Thermoleophilaceae bacterium
CCTCGTATCGGGCCTGGCCAAGTGGGGCCAGACCTCGCGGCTCACCCTGCTTCTGCCACACGGATACGAGGGCTCCGGCCCGGAGCACTCGAGCGCCCGCCTCGAGCGGTTCCTCCAGGCGGCGGCCGAGGGGAACATCCGTGTGGCCAACTGCACCACGCCGGCGCAGTACTTCCACCTCCTCCGCCGCCAGGCGCTCGTCTCAAAGGCGCGACCGCTCATCGTGATGACGCCTAAGAGCCTGCTGCGGCTTCCGGCGGCGACCTCGACGGTGGAAGAGCTCGCCGAGGGCGTCTTCCAGCGGGTGATCGACGACCCGCAGCTTCGGGGCGAGCGAGCGGATGTGACCAAGCTCGTTCTCTGCTCGGGCAAGATCTACTACGACATCGCCGGTTTCGACGGCCGCGACGACGCCGCGCACGTCGCCGTCGCTCGCGTCGAGCAGCTCTACCCCTTCCCCGAGAACGAGCTCAAGGAGCTGATGGAGAGCTATCCGTCGCTCGAACGGGTGGTCTGGGTCCAGGAGGAGCCGCGCAACATGGGCGCCCGCGCGTTCATGCGACGGCGCATGGCCGGGATCCTGCCCGAGTCGATCGCCTACGACTACGTCGGCCGCCAGCTTCGGGCCAGCCCGGGTGAGGGCTACGCGTCGGCGCACAAGAAGGAGCAGGCGCGCATCGTGCGAGTGGCGCTCGGCCTGGAGGCCGACGTGCTCGAGCCGGACCTCTCCGCCCAGCGGCCGCTGATCTAGCCCGGCCTAGACTCGGACCAATGAGCAAGGTCTGGGTCCTCGACACGGAGACGAAGGGAACGGGCGCGCAGATGGTGCCGCTCGACAAGCTTCTGCGGCACCCGGAGCCGCAGCCGCGGAAGCGGCCCCGCCGCCGCGCGAAGCCGGAGCGCCCGGCTGAGGCGCCGGAGCCGCGGGCACCCCTGCGATTCCAGGTGGTCGACGCCATGACCCGGGAGGTGCTGGTGGAGGACGCCGACGCGGAGACCACGCTCGAGGTGCTGGGCCGGCTGCGCAGCGTGGTCGACGTGAGCATCTCCGTCTGGGAGCCCAAGGCCGAGCGCTGGCGGCCCCTCACCCTCGGCGAGCGACAGAACGTGTGGCGCTTGCGCCGGACCGACTAGCGCCCGCGCGGCTAGAGCTTGCCGTCGCGGCGGTGGGCGTCGGCGAGCTGCTCGCTGACCTCCACAGCACCCAGCCGGCGCTGGATGCGCGCCCCGATCGAGGGCGCGAGCTCGGCGAACTTGACGCTGAGCCGCATCCCGAGCGGAGCGACGTCGATCTCGCCCTTCCCGCTCTCGATGCCGCGCACGACGCCCGCCGCAACGTCCTCGGCGGTGCTGGTCCCCACTCCCTTGCGCAGCTTCAGCCCACTGTCGGCGAACATGCCGGCGTCGCGGATGAAGCCCGGGAACACAACCGTCACGCCCACGCCCGTTCCCACCAGGTCCTCGCGGACGCCGGCCGCGAACCCCCGAAGGCCGAACTTGGCCGCCGAGTAGAGCCCGGATCCGGGCGACGCCGTCTTGCCGGACAGCGAGGAGATGAAGACCAGATGGCCGCGCCCCCGCTGCATCATGCCGGGCAGCAGGAGGCGCGCGAGCTGAATCGGCGCGCGCAGGTTGACGTCGATCGCCCGGTCGATCTCCTCGGGGCTGAAGTCGTCTACGCGCCCGGCCGCCGGGAGCGCCGCGTTGGCCACGAGCACGTCGACCTCGCCTGCCCGCTCGGCCAGGTCGGCCGGCGCGCCGGCTTCGGCCAGGTCGGCCGGAAGCGGGGTCAGGTCTCCGGTCAGCTCCGAGCACAATTCGCTGAGCACCTCTTCGCGGCGGGCCGTGATCGCCAGCCTCGCACCCCGCTCGCAAAGGGCCCTGGCGATCGCCTTGCCGATCCCCCCTGAAGCTCCGGTCAGCAGGACCTTGCTCCCCTCCAGCTGCATTGGCACCCGGACCCTACCGAGGCAGAAGGCTCGCGGGCGCGTGTCTTCGGACGCTTCAGGAGGACGCGATCCGGGCCGATCTACTTCTTGATGGGCAGCCTGATCGACCTGGGTCCGTCCACGCGCGAGCACCTGGCCCCCGCTCCCCCGGCAGGCCGTCTTGGCCTGCGCCGGGCCATCGACAGCGTGCGCCATTGGCTTCCGAGGGGCCAGATGCTGCCCGAGCACATCTGGCGCCGGCGCCACCGCACGATCGTGTGGCTGCTCTGGGCCCACGTGCCGGCCTTGTTCGCGTTCGGGCTCGCGCAGGGGCAGCCCGTCGTCCACCTTCTCCAGGAGGTAGGGCTGGTCGCGGCCGCGGCCTGGCTTGCCGCCATGGAGCGCTGCTCCACCAAGGTCCGGGTGATCGCCGCCTCCTTCGGGCTGATCTCGTGCTCGGCGATCCTCGTGCACCTGTCGGGCGGGTACATCGAGGCGCATTTCCACTTCTTTGTGATGATCGGGGTGCTGACGCTCTACCAGGACTGGATCCCGTTCCTGGTGGCCATCGCGTACGTGGTGCTGCATCACGGCCTAGCTGGAGTCGTCGCGCCCGCCAGCGTCTACAACCACGCTGGCGGCGAAGCCCACCCGTAGCGTTGGGCGCTCATACACGCCGCGTTCGTCCTCGCTGCCAGCGCCGCCCACATCGTCGCCTGGCGGACCAACGAGAACCAGCTTCTGCGCGACCCGCTCACCGGCCTGCCGAGCCGGCTGCTGTTCCTGAACCGGCTGTGTGCCGCTCTCGAGCGGCTTCAGCGGCGGCCGGGGCGCTACGTCGCGGTGCTGTTCCTGGACCTCGACCGCTTCAAGGTCATCAACGACAGCCTGGGCCATCCGGCCGGCGACCAGCTCATCCTGGCGGTGGCCGAGCGACTGCGACAGTCCGTGCGCCGCCACGAGACGATTGCCCGCTTCGGCGGCGACGAGTTCGCAGTGCTCTGTGAGGACCTCTCGGACGAGCAGGACGCCATCGCCGTCGCCGAGCGGCTGCTCAAGTCCTTCGGCCCGCCCTTCCAGCTCGCTCATGGCGAGGCGGTGTCGACGGCGAGCGTCGGGATCGCGCTCGGGGTCAGGCCCGATCACGACCCGGAGGAGCTCATCCGCGACGCCGACGCCGCGATGTATCGGGCCAAGCAGGCGGGCGGGGGGCGCATCATGCTCTTCGACGAGGTCACGCGCCAGCGCGCGCTCGACCGGCTCGAGACCGAGACGGCCCTGCGACGGGCGATCGAGCGCGACGAGCTGCGCCTCGAGTTCCAGCCCGAGATCTCGATCGAGACCGGCGAGGTCGTCGGCCTCGAGGCCCTGCTGCGCTGGCAGCATCCCGACCGCGGCCTGCTCGCGCCCGGCGAGTTCCTCTCGCTCGCGGAGGAGACCGGCCTGATCGCCCCCATCGGCGAGTGGGTGCTCGGCGAGGCCTGCCGGCGGGCCCGCCGCTGGCAGACCGAGTTCCTCGGCGCCGAGAACCTGGTCATGCGGGTGAACGTCTCGCCGCGGCAGCTCGCCGATGACAAGCTCGTCGACGTGGTCCGCGAGGTGATCGACAGGACCGGCATGGATCCGCGCCTCCTGTGCCTGGAGGTCACGGAGAGCGTGCTGGTGGAGGACCCCGAGTCCTCGGCCCGGACCCTCGCTGCCCTCAAGGGCCTCGGGGTGGAGATCGCGGTCGACGACTTCGGCACCGGTTACTCGTCGCTCGAGTACCTCAGACACTTCCCGATCGACTGCGTGAAGATCGACCGCTCCTTCGTTCGTGGCCTCCCAGACAGCCCGGAGGACGTCGCCATCGTCGGCGCGGTCATCGAACTCGGGCACGCACTCAACCTGTCGGTCACCGCGGAGGGGGTCGAGAACACCAGCCAGCTCGGCAACCTCCAGTCGGCGGGCTGCGACACCGCGCAGGGGTTCCTCTTCAGCCGCCCGGCGCGCCCGGAGGTCGTGGACGGCCTCCTGAACGGAACCGACTTGCGCCTCGCCAGCGGTAACTAGACTGCGCGGCGTGTCGGTACGCAGGGTGCTGCTTTCGCTAGGGGCGTCGCTCCTAGCCGCCGCCGGCCTCCAGGCGGCCGGCGCATCCGGCGCGGATGACCCCGGCGCGCGAGCAGCCGCGAAGACCGTTCAGGTCCGCGACAACTTCTTCTCGCCGGCTCGCTCCTCCGCCCGGCGCCGCGAGCTCATCACGTTCACGTGGGCGGGCAGGAACCGCCATAACGTGCGGGGCACCTCCGGCCAGAGCTTCAACTCGGGCTTCCGCGGCAAGAGGCGCGGCACCTTCCGCATTAGAGCGAGGGCCCGCCGCGGCACGCGCATCCGCTTCGTCTGCGACTTCCACCCCGGAATGCGCGGAAGCATCCGGGTCCGCTAACCGCCCTCGCACGGGTTCGCCGTACCCCCCGAACGCTATCCTCGGCTCTCGCTTGCGGGCGTAGTTCAGTTGGTTAGAACGCCGGCCTGTCACGCCGGAGGTCGCGGGTTCGAGTCCCGTCGCTCGCGTTCAGCCCTTTCGTCTGCCGCTCACCGGGACTGCCGCCGGCGCGCCCCCGACGGTCGCTGGCCCCGGAGCTGCTCGAGAATCGCCGAGAGCTCGACCCCCAGCGGTGACAGCACATACAGATGCTCGACCGCCCCGCGACGCGGCACGTGGCCGGTAGCACGCAGCAAGCCGGCAGCCGCAAGACGGCGTACGTGATAGGCGACCGTTCCCAGCGACACGTCGGGCATCCGCTCCTGAGCCTTGCTGGCGCTCAGTTCGACTCCTTGCTGCGCGTCGAGCATCAGTCGTAGCGGGACGGGATGGCCGAGCGCGCGCAGCGCCGGGGCGAGTTGAGTCGTGTCGTAGCTTTTTCTCGGCATCGGCTGGCGGCGACGAGGCTAACCCGTGCCTACCGGTTGATGATCTCTGAGCGGGAACCGCTCGGTGTACCGGCGCCGCGACCCGCGGCGTGCCGGCACTAGCTGTTGGCGGCCCGCTGATAGATCGTGATCGGGATGCCCTCGCCGACCGTCTTCGAGTCGGTCAGCTTCCAGTTCGTCTTGTCGGTCGTCTCGCCGAAGAGGCGCCTACCGGTGCCGAGAATGACCGGGAAGGTCATGAAGTGGATCTCGTCTACGAGGTCGTTCTCGATCAGCTCCTGCACCAGCTGGATGCTGCCGGGGACCTGGATGACGCCGTCCACCTGCTCCTTGAGCTTCTTCACCTCCTCGACCACGTTGCCCGTGATCACGTTTGTGTTGTTCCAGTCGGGCTCGGTGAGGGTGCTCGAGACCAGGTACTTGGGCATGCTGTTGAACTTGTCGGCGAAGGGCCCATCGCGGTTCGGCCAGGCACCGGCGAAGCTCTCGTAGGTCCTGCGTCCGATCAGCAGGGCGTCCGTCTCGAGCGTCTCGTCGAGCTTGAACTGGTTGCCGTCGTCGCCGCGGTCGAACTCGAAGCTCCAGCCCGGGTACTTGAAGTCCTCGCCGCCGGGCGCCTCGACGACCCCGTCGAGCGAGATGAACTCGGTTACGACGATCCTTCCCATGTCGAACCTCCTTGTGCGGTGTCAGCAGCTGGGACCGGCGGTACGGCCAGGAATCATCGCGCGCTACCCGATCGACGCCGCTCACGCCACTGGGTGAAGGCGAGCCAGACCAGGAAGGCGACCACCGGCAGGAAGTAGGCGATTGTCGTGATCCAGTGGCCTGCGTGAGCTAGGAAGAGCGTCATGCGTTCGCCTGCGACAGTAGCCATAGGGCCAGGCTGGTGAATCCGACCATCACCGCCAGCATCCAGTACTGGGAGCGAACCGCCTGTCGCGCCTCTTTGTAGATCGCGATCGCGCGGTCGTGGGCCAGCGTAAGCGCCGCCACGTGGCCGGCCACGACGAATCCCACCTGCCAGTACCAGGTGGCGTTCGCGCCGATCACGCCGTAGTCGATCGTCTGGTCGGCCGTGCCGAACAGGTCGGAGCCGTCGCCCAGCGGGTCGGAGGCGAGGAAGGCGATTGCCTGGCCCTGGTACAGCAGCAGCGTGAGGTAGTGGGCCGCCACGTATGCAAGTGCGATCGGGACGAGCGAATGGATGAACTCGCCGGCCAGCCGGTTCGCGTCGAAGCCGCCGCCCACGCTGCGGGCCCCCGCGATGCCGAGCCGGTAGAGCGCGTAGACGATCGCTATGGCGGCGATCAGGCCCAACGCGAAGGTCGCCTCGAGGGCCGTGGACGGCGACAGGCCGAGGTCACCGAAGAAACTCGCGATGTCAGGCGCCATCCCGGTCCAGAGCGGCGCCTCGGACGCCCCGTCGAAGGTGACCGAGCCGATCATGACCGCGAGCAGGGCCACGGTCCCCGGCAGCGGGTCGAGGGCGGCCAGGCCCGAGAGCGGCTTACGGAGTCCGACTTCCCCCTCCCGGCGCTCGACCGGCGACAGGCGCGAGAACAGGTTGAAGTAGACGGAAAAGGCCTCGCCCCGCTCTATCCAGGCCTCCACGCCGTAGAGCGCCATGGCCACGAAGGTGAGGCCGGAGTAGACGAGTGTCGCGATGGCCACGTTCTCGGGCCGGTCGCCGTTCGAGGCCACGAGCTCCAGCGCGGCGAAGGCGAGGATGCCCGCCGCCGCCGGCCAGCGCCCCAGCCGCTCCGGATAGGCAAGCGGTGCGGGCAGGTCGCCGCGGGCGGCGAGCCGCGCCACCCACGCCACTGTCCGGCCGATCGCGCGCCACGGGTTGAAGGCTCGGAACACGTCGCCGAGCAGCACGCTCACCGGGACCAGCCCGAGCCAGAAGATCACGTAGACGAACGTGGGCGCGAAATTGGCGGTTGAGCTCTGAGTGCCGCGCAGGCCGGTGTAGACGACTGCGACGAGCAGCGCCACGCCCACGAGCCCGCAGACGATCTCGGCCGGAACGCTCGTGAGCACACGGCTGAGCAGCCGCGGAACCGGCCGCCGGCCGGCGTCCTGCAGGCGCGGCTTCGGCCAGAGCACGGCGAGCGCCACGAACGAGACCACCAGCACCATCGCCGCCGCCCAGGCGAACAGCCATTCCGGGATCGGAAGGTCGGCGCGCGAGACGAGCCCATGGGCGAGGAGCAGATCCAGCATGGCTACGGCTCCACCACCAGCCGGGCGATCAGCGGCCTGCGGCCCGCGTCCTCTGCGACGTGGCTCTCTATCTCGAAGTCGCCCTCGATGCCGGCCCTGAAACGGAAGCGGGCCGGCCGGCCCCGGGGCGGG
>DATACN010000300.1:0-1610 GCA_036258995.1 Thermoleophilaceae bacterium
CGCCAGAGGCGCGACGAGACTCGCCGGGCCGTCATCGTCGCCACGGCGCCGAACGTCGCGTACAGCACGGTCCACAGAACCCTGCGCAGCATCTCGCTCCTTTTACCGAACAGCCGCCCCGTCAAACGCGGGGTACGATGCGCCGAGCGCCCTCTTAGCTCAGTTGGTAGAGCACCTCCATGGTAAGGAGGGGGTCGGCGGTTCGAGTCCGCCAGAGGGCTTACCGCGAACTACAAGCCGCTGCAAAAGGCTGCTTTCTTGTTGCCGTGGTTGACACCGTGAACCACCTCCCTTTCAAGGAGGGACTCCGAGATCGCTGAATCCCCCGCCGAGTCGAGGGATTTGGCTTGAACACACGGGATCCTCGAAGCCGTGGACCAGCCGACTCCGAGACGTCGCGCCCTGGGGCCAGGTTTCGGGGACACTCTTTGCTTGAACCGTCGCCTCGATCGGCAACGCATTTGCGCGACAGTGATGACCCGCGCGTCGGACAAGGCGCGAGGTCGCCGCTTTCAACTCGCCCGGCAGCACGGACGCACGAGCCGGGTGGAGCCTTCGACATGGAACGGCCCTGTGTGTGCCCGCAGACGACGACGTTCTGTTCGACGTCCGCGACGGGCAATTCCCCGCCGATCCTCCGGGGAAGTGATGGAGTTGAGGGCTCGGGAGCGAGTGACTGCGGTCGCCGGGCTGTCTGGCCGTCGGCGACCGCGTTGTTCACCGCTGCTGGTTGAGGCCGTAGACGCGGCCGTCAGGGCCGCGGAAGTGGCGCCAGGAGTAGTTGTCGTAAGTGTTGATCGCGCCGAGCAGCTCGTGGCCGGCTGCCTCGAGCTCGCGCGAGGCCTGCTCGATGTCATCGACGCGGAAGCCGTAGGCGACGTCGTTGTATCCGAAGGCGGGCAGAGCCGGGCCGTTGGCGTCGTACAGCTCGAGGATGCTGCCGTTGGGCATCGCGAACACGACGACGCCGTCCATCTCCATTGCCGGTTCGAGGCCCAGTGTGTCTGTGGCGAGCGTTCGCCAGGCTTGGGTGTCTTCTGTGGTGATCGCGTGCCAGGTGATGCCTTCGACCTTCATTTCTTCCTCCTTCGGGCTGGTGGTTGAGGGTGTTTTCGATGCCGCTCCCCGCTTTCTTGAGGTCAGGGAGCAAGGGAAAGCGGGGCGCCCGCCTCAGCGGGCACCCCGCTGGGTGGATCAGGCCACGCGCAGGGCGATCTTGCCCTGGGTGTGGCCGGTGGTCAGCGCGGCCAGCGCCTCGGGCGCCTGGGCGAGGTCGAAGGTCTGCTGGATCGGCAGCTTGATGGTGCCGTCGGCGAGCAGCTGCGCGATGCGGTCGAGCTGTTCCCGACTGGGGGCGTGAGCGACGTTGGCGCGGCCTGGCCCGTCGCCGGCGGCGTTGGTCGGGGAGGCGATCCGGCCGCCGTCGGCCAGGACGGCGTCGTACGGGGTGGGCTGGTACGGCGTGACCGCGTCGACGAGCGCGTTGACCCCTTGGGGGTAGCGCTCGCGCACGGCGACGACCAGGTCGCCCTCGCGCGGAAGCAGCTCGTCGACGCCCAGGCTGCGAAGGAACTCCTCGTCCTCGGGCAGGCCCGGGGCGATGACGGTTG
>DATACN010000301.1:0-3776 GCA_036258995.1 Thermoleophilaceae bacterium
GCCGCCGGCGACAGCCCCCGCAGGGCATCGAGCACGTCATGGCGAACGCGGGCGCGGGCGAACCGTCGGTCGGCGTTGGACGGATCCTCGCGCCACCCCAATCCTCGCGCGCGTAAATAGGTGCGGAGCTCCTCGCGGGTCGCGCGCAGCAGCGGCCGCACGAGCCGGCCGCGGCGCGGCTCCATCCCCTGCAGCGCCCTGCTGCCGGGCGAGACCGCCAGGCGGTAGAGCACGGTCTCGGCCTGGTCGCTGGCGGTGTGGGCGGCGGCGTAGTCGCCCGGTGCGAGCCGCTCGGCCAGCGCATAGCGGGCGTCGCGGGCCTGTTCCTGCAGGTTTCCGGTGTCCGCCCCCAGCGAGACTCGCTCCACTGCGAGGCTCACGCCGAGCCCCGCGCACAACTCGCGGCAGAATGCCTCGTCCTCGTCAGCCCCCTCGCGCAGGCCGTAGTTGACGTGCAAGACCGACAGTCCGGCGCCCAGCCGCAGCGCCACGTCGAGCAGCGCCACCGAGTCGCCGCCGCCCGACAGCAACGCCAGCAGCGGCGCCCCCTCGGCGATCAGGCCTGACTCGCGTGCGACCTGGAGCGGCCGCTCCACCGTCACTCCTTGGGATAGGCCCGGCAGAGCTGGGCGGGCTCGTCGAACCCCTTGAGCTTGACCTGGCCGATCTCGTCGAACTGGAGGTCGGACCCTTCCACCGCCTCGACCACCGCGTCGGTCACGAGCACCTCTCCGCCACGCGCGCGGGCCACCACCCGGGAAGCCAGGTTGACCTCACGGCCGAAGTAGTCGCCATCGCGGTAGAGCGTCGCCCCGTAGTGGAGCCCGATGCGCGGCTCGGGGCGTTCCTCGTACAGCTTCTGGAACTCGACGGCCCAGTCGGTCAGGGCGCCCACGTCCTGGCCCACCACCATCACCTCGTCTCCGATCGTCTTGACCACCCGGGCGTCCTCCGGCAGCGTGGTGTTCACAGACTCGATGAAGCGCTCCACGAACGAGAGCGCCTCCTCGTCGCCCTCCTCCTCGGTGAAGCGCGTGTAGCCGGCCAGGTCGGCGAAGGCGATCGTCACGCGCACTCGCCCGAGGTCGATGCTGTCGTCCTCCAGCTCGAGCTCCATGTGGCCCACCACGTCCTGGGCGATGAAGTGCTGGAGAAAGCGCTGGTGGACGTAGTCCATCAGCGGCGAGGCCAGCGGCAGCAGGTCGCCGGCCAGCCCGCTCATCTCCTCTGCCATCTCGAGGCCCGGAACGCCCTCGCGGATCAGCGGCTCGTGTACGTAGAGGTGGAAGAGCCGCACCTCGGCGTCGGAGATCTGTGAAAGCGCCTGGCCGTACACGCGGCAGAGCTGCAGGAAGGCCACCAGCGGGAAGCCGGCCGCCAGCACCGACGCCACGTACTGGAGGGCCTGCAGGTCCTCGTCGGTCAGGTCCTCCTCGAGCGCCTGCGGCGGCAACCCGATTCCGGTCCAGAACCGCTCGATCAGCGCCTTCTCGAGTCCGGTGGCCTCCTCGGCGTCGTCGAGCGTCCGACGCTCGCGCTGGTGGGGGAACAGCTCCTCGACGAAGCCGTACGCCAGCCGGCCCTGGCGGCTGGCCTCGCGGATGTGCTCGAGGCTGTGGCCGCGCTCCCGCAGGCGCGCGACGATGCGCGCGTGGGCGGCCGCCGCCGCTGTCCACTCGCCCTGGCCGTCGACCTGCGGGATCACACCGGTCTCCGCCCACCGCTTGAGCGTGGAGGGCGACACCCCCGCGCGGTCGGCGGCCTGCTTGAGAGTCAGCTTCTCCTGGCTCACCAGCCCCTGAAGCTACAGGGATAGACTCGCCACGCAGGAGAAAATCGAGGAGGGAGCGGACAACTTGACCTACTTCGTGACCGGCGCCACCGGCTTCATCGGGCGGCACCTCGTGGAGCAGCTGCTCAAGCGCGAGGGCACGATCCACGTGCTGGTGCGCGAGGGGTCCCGAGGGAAGGTCGACGCGCTGATCGAGCGGCTGGGCGCGGAGGAGGGACGGATCGTCCCGGTGTCCGGCGACCTGTCGAAGGAGGGCCTGGGCATCGAGGCACTACAGGGTGACGCCTCCGGCGCCACCCTTCGCGCGGACGAGCCGATCGACCATCTGTTCCACCTCGCCGCCGTCTACGACGTCGACGCCGACGAGGACGCCATGGAGCGGGCGAACGTCGAGGGCACCCGCCACGCGATCGAGTTCGCCAACTCACACCAGGTGGGCCGCTTCCACCACGTCAGCTCGATCGCGGTCGCCGGCTCCTACAACGGCGTCTTCCAGGAGGACATGTTCGACGAGGAGCAGAAGCTTCCCCATGCCTACCACCGCACCAAGTTCGACTCGGAGAAGCTGGTGCGCCGGGAGGTCGAGGCGAAGACGCTGATCTACCGCCCCGGCATCGTGGTGGGCCACTCCGAGACCGGCGAGATGGACAAGATCGACGGTCCGTACTACTTCTTCAAGCTGATTCAGAAGCTGCGCAAGGCGCTTCCGGAGTGGTTCCCGCTCGCGGGCCCCGAAGGCGGGCAGACCAACGTCGTGCCCGTCGACTTCGTGGCACGGGCGCTGGACCACATCGCGCACCTGGACGACTCGGAGCTGCCGGGCGACACCTTCCATCTCGTGGACCCCGAGCCGACGACCGTGGGCCAGACGCTGAACGTCTTCGCCCGGGCGGCGCACGCGCCCGAGTTCGCCATGCGCGTCGACTCCCACCTGACCAACGCGATCCCCAAGCCGGTCCGCTCCGGCATCAAGGCGCTCCCCACCGTCAAGCGCATCCGCGAGACGACCCTGCGCGATCTCGGCATTCCGCCGGCCGCGATGGAGAACCGCGACTTCTTCTGCACCTTCGACGCCCGCGACGCGCAGCGCGCGCTCAAGGGGACCGGCATCGCGGTCCCGCCGCTCGACACCTACGCGCCACGGCTATGGGACTACTGGGAGCGCAACCTCGACCCCGACCTCTTCCGCGAGCGCAGCCTCGCGAGCTCGATCCGCGGCCGCAAGATCCTGATCACCGGCGCCTCCAGCGGCATCGGCCTCGACACCGCACTGAAGATCGGCGAGGCCGGCGGCGAGGTGATCCTGGTCTCACGCACGCGCGAGAAGCTGGAAGAGGTGGCCCGGCAGGTGGAGGAGCGCGGCGGCACCGCCCACGTCCACCCCTGTGACCTTTCGGACCTCGAGGACATCGACCGCCTGGCCCGGGAGGTGCTCGACGAGCACGGCGGCATCGACGTCCTCGTCAACAACGCGGGCCGCTCCATCCGCCGCTCGGTCCGGGCTTCCTACGACCGCTTCCACGACTTCGAGCGCACCATGCAGCTCAACTACTTCGGCGCGCTCAAGCTGATCCTCGCGTTCCTGCCGGGCATGCGCGAGCGCAAGCGCGGCCACATCATCAACATCTCCTCGATCGGTGTGCAGACGAACACGCCCCGCTTCTCGGCCTACGTCGCGTCCAAGTCCGCCCTCGACGCGTTCTCCCGCTGCGTGGCTCCCGAGGTGATCGGCGACGGCGTCAAGTTCACGACCATCTACATGCCGCTCGTGCGCACCCCGATGATTGCGCCGACGGACATCTACAAGGCCTTCCCCACGCTCACGCCCGACGAGGCGGCGCAGATGATCGCCGACGCGATGATCGACAAGCCCAAACGCAAGGCCTCGCGGCTCGGAACCTTCGGCGAGGTGCTCTACGCGGTCTCGCCGAAGAGCGTGGACATCATCATGAACACGGCCTACAACCTCTTCCCCGACTCCAAG
>DATACN010000302.1:0-6748 GCA_036258995.1 Thermoleophilaceae bacterium
GGGCGGAGCCGCGGCCGCCGTGCACCACGACTCGCTGATCGAGGAGGGGCCACCGCTCGGGCTGGCCGTCGTCGGCTTCCTGCTCGCCTGGCAGGTGATGATCGCCGCGATGATGCTGCCCTCGAGCTTGCCGCTGCTGCGTATGTTCGCCACCGCCTCGGCTCGTGCGCCCGGGCGCGCACGCGCAATGGCCGCCTTCGTCGGCGGCTACGCGCTGCTGTGGTCGGCCTTCGGCCTGATCGCGTTCCTCGCCGACGCGGGGGTGCACGCCGCGGTGCAGGCGTCCTCCTGGCTGCAGGCACACGACTGGGCCATCGCCCCGACCGTGCTGGCGCTTGCGGGCGCCTTCCAGTTCACGCCGCTGAAGGATGCCTGCCTCGACAAGTGCCGCCACCCGGCCTCATTCATGCAGCGCCACTACCGTCGCGGAGCCGCGGGCGCCTTCGCGCTGGGCGCCCGTCACGGGGCCTTCTGCCTCGGCTGCTGCTGGGCGCTCATGCTGGTCATGTTCTCCGTGGGCGCGGCAAACCTGATCTGGATGGCGCTGCTGACGGCGCTCATGGTCCACGAGAAGACGCGCCCCACCGGTCGCCGCGCCGTTCCGGTCACGGGCGCGACGCTGCTCGCGCTGGGGTCGGTGACGTTCCTCTACTCGGGCTGGGCCGCGGGCGCCCTCTAGCCGTCCGGCCTACTCGACCTGCCAGCGGACGTTGCCCTCGTCGTCGAGCTGGGTGACCTTCACCTTGGCGGTGTCCTTGCGGGCCTTCGCGTCACAGGTGAAGGTGTCGCCCTTCTTGATCTCGACGTCGTCCGGACAGTTGATCGTGACCTTGGTCCCGGCCTGCTTTCCGAGACGGTCGGCGATCGTCCTCTCGGCCTCCGCGGTGTCGAGCTGCTGGCTGCCGCAGCCCGCCAGGGCGGCGGCGACGGTGACACAGGCGAGGCTTATCCGGGCGTCCACGCGTGCTGCACCCTACCTGCTAGAACACGAGCTCGATGCGTTCCGCCCTCACCCTGGCCGGCGGACGGCGCGCGAAGTGGCTCGTCGCCCTCCTCTGGCTCGTGGCCTTCATGGCCCTCAACGGGGCCAACATCTTCGAGCGCTACTCCGACGCCGAGAAGAACCGGACCGTCGACTACTACCCCGAGAAGGCGGAGTCGATCGAGCTCCTCCAGAAGATCGAGGAGTTCCCCTCAGGCGAGCGCTTCCTGGCGGTGGCCGTCTACCAGCGCGACGGCGGGCTGACCTCGGCCGACCGGGCCGCGATCGCCGAGGACCGCCGCGAGCTCCAGGAAGTCGCCACCCAGGGGCGCGTTCCGCCGCCGGTCGTGTCCCGCGACGGCACCACCGCGCTGAATGTCGTCCCCTTCAAGACGACCGGAGAAAGCGAGGTGGTGACGCGCGAGGTCGACGGGGTGCGCAACGCCATCCGAGACGCCCCGGACGGCGTCCAGACCGAGGTGACGGGCTCCGCCGGCTTCGCGGCCGACGCCATCGACGTGTTCGAGTCGATCAACGGGACCCTCCTGATGGCGACCGGGACGCTCGTGCTCGTGCTCCTGATCCTCATCTACCGGAGTCCGGTCTTCTGGCTGATCCCGTTCTTCGCGGTCGTCGTGGCGGAGACGGGCTCGCGGGGCCTGGGCTACCTGCTTTCGGAGTTGGGCGTGACAGTGACCGGCCAGACGTCGGCGATCCTCACCGTGCTCGTGTTCGGCGCGGGGACCGACTACGCGCTGCTGATCGTGGCCCGCTACCGCGAAGAGCTGCGGCGCCAGGAGGACCGCCACGACGCAATCGCCACCGCCATGCGCACGGCCGGCCCGGCGATCGTGGCCTCGGCGGCCACGGTGATGCTCGGGATCCTGTGCCTCGGGCTGGCCGAGGTGAAGGGCACCTCGGGCCTGGCGCTGGTCGGGGCCGGGGGCATAGGGCTGGCGATGGTCATGATGTGCACCCTGCTGCCGGCCCTCCTCGTGATCTTCGGACGGCGGGCCTTCTGGCCCTTCATCCCGCACTTCGGCGACGAGGGCGCCGACGCGACACACGGCTTCTGGCGGCGGGTGGCCGAGCGCGTGGGCTGGCGGCCGCGCCGGGTCTGGATCGGCTCGACCGTCGCGTTGGGCGTGATGGCGCTCGGGCTGGTCACCTTCAACAGCGGCCTGACCACCGGCAACGGCTTCCGCGACGAGGAGAGCTCGACCCGCGGCCAGGAGCTCGTGGCCGCGGCGTTCCCGGCCGGCGCCAACGTGCCGAACACGGTCCTGGTGCCGAACCCCCAGCAGGCCGACGAGGTCCGCGCGGCGCTGCGCGAGCGCCCGGAGGTCGCGGGCCTCGGCCGCGTCGAGACGGGTCCGCCCGGTGCCCGCTTCGACCTGATCCTGCGTGCGTCGCCCTACTCCACAGAGGCGTTCGACCAGATTCCGGCACTGCGGGACGTGGCCGAGCGGGCCGGCGGGCCAGACGTGCTGATCGGCGGGCCTACCGCCGAGGAGTACGACCTGCGCCAGTCGGCCGAGCGCGACACGCTGCTGATCGTCCCGATCGTGCTGCTGGTGGTGTTCATCGTGCTGGCGATCCTGCTTCGCGCGCTGATCCTGCCGGTCGTGCTGATCGCCACGGTGGTGCTGTCATTCCTCGCCGCGCTCGGCGTGGGATCGTTCTTCTTCGAGCACGTGTTCGACTTCCCCGGGAGCGACCCGTCGCTCCCGCTGTGGGCATTCGTATTCCTGGTGGCCCTGGGGATCGACTACAACATCTTCCTGATGGCCCGGGTGCGCGAGGAGGCGCTGCGCCACGGCACCCGCCACGGGATGCTCCGCGGGCTGGCGGTCACCGGCGCGGTCATCACATCCGCCGGGATCGTGCTGGCGGGCACCTTCAGCATCCTCGGCACGTTGCCGCTCGTATTCCTCACGGAGATCGGGTTCACGATCGCCTTCGGCGTCCTGCTCGACACGATCGTGGTGCGCTCGGTGCTGGTGCCGGCGCTCGTGTTTGACATCGGGCCCCGGGTCTGGTGGCCCTCCACGCTGTCGCAGTCGATGGAGCGGCGCCTGCCGCGCGCGCCCGAGCCCGAGCGCGAGCCGGCCGAGCCTGTTGCGGCCGAGCGCTAGCTAGAGGATCGACAGGTAGCGGTCGAGCTCCCAGCGGCTGACCTGCACCCGGTAGTCCTCCCACTCCTGCCGCTTGATCTCCACGTAGCGGTTGAAGATGTGCTCGCCGAAGGTGCGGAGCACCAGCTCGGACTCGGCCGTCAACTCGATCGCCTCGCCGAGCGTCTCGGGCAGCTGCTCGATCCCCAGGCGCTTCCGCTCCTCGGGGCTGATGTGGTACAGGTTCTTCTCCATCGGCTCGGGCAGCTCGTAGCCCTTCTCCACGCCCTCGAGCCCCGCAGCAAGCAGGATCGCGAAGGTCAGGTAGGGGTTGCAGGCCGGGTCGGGGCAGCGCAGCTCCATCCGCGTGGCCTGCTCCTTGCCCGGGTGGTAGAGCGGCACCCGCACCAGCGCTGAGCGGTTGCGGCGCGACCAGGCGCAGTAGACCGGCGCCTCGTAACCGGGGACGAGGCGCTTGTAGGAGTTGACCCATTGGGCGAAGATCGAAGTCATCTCGCGCGCGTGCTTGAGCTGCCCGGCGATGTAGGACTTGCCCACGTCGGAGAGGTAGTACTGGTCGTCGCCGTCGTAGAAGGCGTTGCTGGTCTCACGGAAGAGCGACTGGTGGGTGTGCATGCCCGAGCCGTTCTCTCCGAACAGCGGCTTGGGCATGAAGGTCGCGTGCCAGCCGTACTTCATCGCGTATTCCTTGACCGTGATGCGGTAGGTCATGCAGTCGTCGGCCATCTTCAGCGCGTCGGCGTAGCGCATGTCGATCTCGTGCTGCGACGGGCCGACCTCGTGGTGGGTGTACTCCACGTGGATGCCGAGCTGCTCGAGCGCGAGCACGGTCTCCCGCCGCACGTCTGAGCCCGCGTCGAGCGTCGTGAGGTCGAAGTAGCCGCCCTCGTCGAGGACCTCGGGGACCCCGTTCTCCGGGTGGGCGTTGCGAAAATAGAAGTACTCGAGCTCGGGGCCGACGTAGAAGTTCGAGAAGCCCATCTCCTCGGCGCGGGCGAGCGTTCGACGCAGCACGTGCCGCGGGTCGCCCTCGTAGGGCTCGCGGGAGGGCGTGACCACGTCGCAGAACATCCGTGCGACGCCCTTGTCCTCGGGGCGCCAGGGCAGCACGGCGAAGGTCGAGGCGTCCGGCATGGCGATCATGTCCGACTCCTCGATGGCGTTGAAGCCGGTGATCGAGGAGCCGTCGAAGCCCATTCCACCCTCGAAGGCGTCGTCGAGCTCCTGCGCGTTGATCGAGAAGCTCTTCAGTTGGCCCAGGATGTCCGTGAACCAGAGGCGGATGAAGCGGATGTCACGGTCCTCGACGAGCGCCTTGACGTCGTCGGCGGTCTTCGGCTGGTCGGCCATCGGGCTCCTTCGGTCTCAGGGGCGGTCGCGGAAAGGCGCGTAGGTTATGCGAGGAAGGCGCCCGGCTACAGCCAGCTACGCGCCCAGCTCTTGAGCGACCGCACGACCGGCTCGAGGGCGCCGCCCTTGTCGGTCAGCTCGTACTCGACGTGCACCGGGGTGTCGTCGATCACGCGCCGTCGGACGATCCCCTCGGCCTCTAGCTCCTTGAGGCGCTCGGAGAGAAGGCGGTCCGACAGGTCGGGCACGAGCAGCTTGACCTCGGAGAAGCGCAGCGGCCCGTCCATCAGAACGAACACGATCGCGCCCGTCCAGCGCTTTCCGATCAGCTCGACCGCGCGGTGGTAGTGGCTACAACAGGTCTGCCGTCCGGCCGCCGCGCGGTGATCTTCCGCCGTTGCCGCTTCCCGCTGGTCTTCCGCCGTTGCCGGGCCGGGGACCATGAGCCAATCCTAGAAGGTCACGCGGCTCACGCGGCTCTGAGCATCCTGGATTCCTCGGCGGAGCCGTCCTTTGGAACGTCCCCCGCCCGCGTCACCAGATTGCCGAAGCCGGCCAGCGCGACGTGCGCAAGCGCCTCGAGGATCTGCTCGTCGCTCCAGCCCGACTCGCGCGCCTCCTCGTGGAGGTGGCGCGGCGGTGGCCCCTCTTCATCCAGCACCGCCTGGACATAGCGCAGCAGCACCGCCTCGTGCTCGTCGCGCGAGTCGAACTCGCGCGCCAGCGCGATCTCGTCGAGGCCCAGCCCGGCGTCGCGCGCGGTCCGCTGGAGGGCCGCCAGCGCGTACTCGCTGCGCTGATGCTCGGCCACGGCCAGCGCAATCCGCTGCTGGGTCGCTGCCGGGAGCGAGGCTCCCTGCCGCAGCTCGGAGCGGAAGCGCGCGTAGGCACGGAGCGCGGACGGCGAGCCCGCGAGCACGCCGACGAAGTTCGGAAGCTGCCCGCCTCCGGCGAGCGCACCCTTGAGAACCGGCACGCTGCGCTCCGGCGCCGTCAGCTCGTCGTGGACCTGGAACCTGCTCTCCTTGGCCTTCATCTGCGCTTCTCTTTCCCGAGGGGCTTATCCAAGGTAAGGATACCCGGCCATGCAAGCGCTCCGGGCCGGGGCCGGCTCCCGCAAGCTGCGCTCTAGCGCCGGCGTGAGCGCACGCGCCGCGGCTTCAGGGTGAAAGTCGCGCGCTTCGTCGCTACGTTGCCGGCACGGTCGCTCGCTCTCACGATTGCGACCGCCCGCAGGCGCCGAGCCCGGCGCAGGCGGGCCCGGTTCCGGCGCGACAGCCTGATCCGCACCCGGACGGTCCTCCCCGGCTGCACCGAGAAGCGGCGCGAGCCCAGGCGAACGTTGCGCGCGCGTCGCCGGCGCCGCTGCGCGATGTTCGCGGGCACGCGTGCGGTGAGCGTCAGCAATCCCGCGCAGGGCTCGGTCTCGGTGCGCGCGCACGTCACCGGGATCAGCGCCTCGCCGCGCGAGTTGAGCGTGATCGTGCGGCCGCGAAGCGTGAACAGCGGGCCGAGCAGGTCGGTCAGCGAACCGCCGACGCCCGGCCCGCCACCCGCGGGGCAGGCCGCGCCGAAGCCCGTCAGCTCGAACGCGCCGATGTCGGGGACGACGACGCAATCGCCGTTGCCGTCGAGCGAGCGCGCGTTGCCTGCAAGGTCGAGGGCGCTCGCGGCGAACAGCGCGGGATCGCCGCGGTCGACCAGCGGCGAGGTGGCGGTCGGGCGAAAGTCCGCGGTCAGCAGCGGATCTCCGGACACGTTCGTGCCGGTACCGGGCGGCGGGACGGTGGGGTCGTCCTCCGTGAAGAGCGTCGTGTACGCCGAGTGCGTGGCGTCGAGGGTGATGCTGGTGCCAGGGTCGGCGTCCACGATGACGTCGGCAAACGGCCCACTCGACGTCGCGCGGAACACCGTGTTGCGCGCCGTTGCCGTGATGTCGCCGCCACCCGAGCTCGGCGCCCACAGGCTCAGCGCCCCGAGCTCCTGGGTCCCGGAGGCGAACAGCGTGGAGCTGCGGATGTCGACCTCCAGGTCGGCCGTGCCCTCAGTCTCTCCGATCACCGCCGCGCCGCTGTCCGCCTCCGGGACCCAGGAGCTCGGGGCGCTGAGCCTGTGGGCCCCGAGCTCGGGTGGTGGCGACATCACGGCAACGGCGCGCAACACGGTGTTCCGCGCGACGTCGAGCGGGCCGTTTGCCGACGTGATCGTGGACGCCGACCCCGGCACCAGCATCACCCTCGATGCCACGCACTCGGCGTACACGACGCTCTTCACGGAGGAC
>DATACN010000303.1:0-5743 GCA_036258995.1 Thermoleophilaceae bacterium
GATAGCGCCCGACGCGATGCCAAAGCTCCTGAACCCCTTTCCGATCAGGCGCGACCTGATCGCCGGCCTGGGGGTGGAGGACCTGGTGGTGATCCCGTTCGACCGCGAGTTCGCCTCGATGGAGGCCGACGCCTTCGTCGACAAGATCATCGTCGAGCAGGTGGGCGCGGCCCGGGTCTCCGTGGGCGAGAACTTCCGCTTCGGCAAGAAGGCCGCGGGCACGCCCGCGCTGCTGGCGTCGCGCGAGGAGTTACAGACGCGCGTCGTGCCCCTGGTCGAGGTGGAGGGGGAGACCGTCTCCTCGAGCCACGTCCGCGGCCTGGTGGCGGCGGGCGAGGTGAAGAAGGCGGCCGAGTTCCTGGGCGGCCCCCTCCTGTTCGAGGGCGAGGTCATGCACGGCGACGAGCGCGGCCGCACGTTGGGGATGCCGACCGCCAACCTCGTCCCCGACGACAGCCTGGTCCACCCCGGCCACGGCGTCTACGCCGCCTGGGCCCACGGCCACCCGGCGGCTGTGAACGTGGGCGTCCGGCCCATGTTCGAGACCGGACGCGGCCTGCTGATCGAGGCCTACCTGATCGACTTCGAGGGCGACCTCTACGGCCAGATGGTGCGCATAGCCTTCCTCGAGCGAATGCGCGGAGAGCGCCGCTTCGAGAGCGAAGCGGCCCTGATCGAGCAGATGAAAAAGGACGTCGAGCAGGCCCGGGAGATCTGCGAACGGGCTGCTACGGTTTCGCGCCGATGAGCCTGACGGCCGAGGCAAAGCGCGAGATCGTCGGCCAGTACGGCCGCGACGAGAACGACACCGGGTCCACGGAGGTCCAGGTCGCGCTGCTCACCGCGCGGATCAACGAGCTCACCGAGCACCTGCGCGAGCACAGCAAGGACCATCACTCGCGCCGCGGACTGCTGATGCTGGTGGGCAAGCGCCGCCGGCTGCTCAAGTACCTCCAGAGCTCGGACATCGACCGCTACCGGCAGCTCATCCAGCAGCTCGGCCTGCGGCGGTAGGGAGAGCGGCGGTGATCGAGCCGGGCTCCGCCGCGCCCGACTTCACGCTTCCCGACCAGGACGGCGACGAGGTGTCGCTGGCTGACTTCCGTGGGCAGACCGTGGTGCTTGCCTTCTACCCGGCCGACTTCAGCCCGGTCTGCACCGACCAGCTCAACGTCTACCAGGAGGTGCTGGGAGAGCTCGAGGAGCGCGGAGTCACGCTCGTGGGCGTCTCGGTCGACTCCGCCTGGACCCACAAGGCGTTCCAGGGCCACCTCGGCGTGACGATCCCGCTGCTGGCCGACTTCCACCCGAAGGGCGAGGTGGCGCAGGCCTACGGCGCCTACAACGAGAAGCGGGGGGTCGCGAAGCGGGCGCTCGTGATGATCGGTCCCGACGGCGCCGTGCAGTGGTCCTACGAGTCGCCCAGCCCGCTCGAGATCCCCGGTGCCAACCTCATCTTCGACGCGCTGGACCAGCGCGCCGCCGCCTGAGCCCGGGCCGGACGACCACGTCCGCGGCGAGGGCCCGCTCGTCATCGAGTACGGCGACCTCGAGTGTCCCTTCTGCGCGAAGGCGGACGCGCTGCTGCGAGGCCTGCCGGTCCGGCGCGTGTTCCGCCATTTCCCGATGACGTCCAAGCACCCGCGCGCGCGGCGGCTCGCCCACGCGGCCGAAGCGGCCGGGAGCCAGGGCCGCTTCTGGGAGATGCACGACTCGCTCTACGCCGACCAGGGCCGCCTCGACGACCCGCACCTGTGGGACCGGGCCAGGGAGCTGGGACTCGACCTCGACCGCTTCGAGGCCGACCGCCGCTCCGACGCGGTCGCCGAGCGGGTCGAGCGCGACTTCCGCTCCGGGATACGCGCCGGCGTGACTACCACGCCCACTCTGTTCGTGGATGGCGAGAAGTTCGCCGGGGTTCCCTCCGAGCGGCTACTGACGCACCTGAGAGGCAAGTCCGTCTAGCATCCGCGGTCCTCGGCTATGGGAGAGCCGTCGGGCATGGGAGACACGCGGTGGTGACAGGGGCTCGCCGGGCCATCCTTGGCGTTGCCGGCGTCGCCGTGCTTGCGCTCGCCGCTCCGGCCTCCGCGGCGGAGCTGCTGTCGGCCCGAATGGCGAGCACCGGCTCGGTCTTCCGGGTGTGCAGCGACGAGCCCCTCGCGAGCGGCGCCGGCGTCGCCCGGCGCGCGGTCACGGCTCCTGCCATGGGCTGGGTCACCGCGAGGCTCGACGGCGGCCGCGGGGACTGGGACGTATCGATCTTCGATGCCGCATCGGGCTACCTGGTCGCGGGGTCGGCGGGCTTCAGGGCCGACGAGGTGGCGAGCGGGATCGTGACCGCCGGCCAGCGTCTCACCGTCCAGGCCTGCAGGCTCTCCGGCGGTGATTCCCGCGCGCAACTGGACGTCGACTTCAGCGCCATCGACACGACGAGGCAACCCGAGCAACTCTCCCTCGTCCGCGTGTCCACGCCGAACCGGGATCGCAAGGAGCAGCTCAACGCCCTCGGGCTCGACCTGACCGAGCACGGCGGGCCGGGCTATGTCGAAGTCGTCCTGCACGGGGAGGACGACGCGCGGCGCCTTCGCCGGAACAAGTTCGTCTTCTCCAGCGAAGTCCGCGATCTGGCGGCGCGCACGGTCGCGGACCGGCGGGCGGAGGCGGCATACGCGTCGCGGGTGCGGGCCTCGGCGCTGCCGAGCCGGCGCGACACCTACCGGCGGCTCAACGACTACGGCGAGGACATGAAGAGGCTGGTGCGCGAGAACCCCAACCTCGTCAAGCCGATAACGCTGCCCTTCCGGACGTGGACCGGTATGGCAGTCGAAGGCATCGAGATCTCCACCAACGTCAATCAGAACGACGGCAAGCCGGTCTTCCTCAACATGGGGGCCCACCACGCGCGCGAGTGGCCGTCGAGCGAGCACGCCATGGAGTGGGCGTTCGAGCTGGTGAACGGGTTCAGGAACGGAGACGCCAGGGTCCGGCGACTGGTCGGCCAGACCCGCACGATCGTGATCCCGCTCGTCAACCCGGAAGGCTTCAACACCTCACGTGAGGCCGGCCAGGCAGCGGGCGCCGGTAATGGACGGGGCGGCCCGGTGGAGGAGCCCAACCTCGTCATCCCGTACGAGTACCAGCGCAAGAACTGCCGCGTGGTCAACCCGGACGGCGACGACCCGGCCGAGGGCAACTGCCAGCAGCAGCCGGCCACGGGAGTCCAACAGTTCGGCGTCGACCCCAACCGCAACTACGGCGGTCTGTGGGGCGGCCCGGGCGCGACGCCGCCGGGGGGGACGCCGCCGGGGGACTACGCGCAGGCCTATCGCGGGCCCGGGCCCTTCTCGGAACCCGAGACGCGGAACATCCGGGCGCTCGTCTCGAGCCGCCACGTGGTGACCCTGATCACGAACCACACCTTCTCGAACCTGGTGCTGCGGCCACCAGGCCTCGCGAGCCAGGGCTTCGCGCCCGACGAGGCCCTGCTCAGGGAGCTCGGCGACGCGATGGCGGACGAGAACGGCTACGTGAACCAGTACAGCTGGCAGCTGTACGACACCTCGGGCACCACCGAGGACTGGACCTACTTCGCGACCGGCGGCCTCGGCTACACCTTCGAGATCGGGCCGAACAACTTCCATCCTCCTTTCCAGGAGGTGGTGAACGAGTACGAGGGCAACACGGACGCGGCAGACGCCGGCGGGCGCGACGGCAAGGGCAACCGCGAGGCCTACTTCAAGGCTCAGGAGAGCACCGCCAACCCAACCCGGCACGCCGTTCTGGCCGGCGCCTCTCAGCCCGGGTCGGTGCTGCGGCTGTCGAAGAGCTTCAAGACCCTCACGTCGCCTGTGCTGAACGAGGAAGGCGAGGAGGGGGAGCCGATCGCCTTCGACGACAACCTCAATGTGACGATGGAGCCGACCGCCTCGACCTTCGAATGGCACATCAACCAGTCCACCCGCCCGATCTCGGCGCCGAGAGGGCGCGATCGCACCGGCGACCCGAGCCCGCCAATCGAGCGAGAGCTTCAGCCTCCGCCGCCGGGGGCCTGTCCCGGTTACTTCCTGGAGCCGGACACCCGCACTCCGAACTGCTGGACCGACCAGGCCTTCGACATCCAGCCCAACGGGGGAGGGGTGGACAACGGCTTCGCGAAGGTCGACGTCACCTGGCCGACCGAGGCAAGCGACTACGACCTCGAGATCTACCGCGACTCCAACGGTGACGGCAGCTCGATGAACGAGGGCAGGCCGGTGGCGTCCTCGGCTCTGGGCCAGACCGACTTCGAGACCACGAGGCTCGGACCCGACCCGACGCCTGGGAAGTACGTGGCCCGGGTCATCAACTTCGCCGGCGGCGAGCCCTACAGCTTCGCGGTCACGTTCGAGCCGCCCGAGCCGTTCAAGCCGGGTACGACCGAGAGCTGGCGGCTTACCTGCGAGACGTTCTCCGGCACCGTGATGACGAGCCAGGACGTCACGATCGGCCGCGGGCAGCGCCAGGATCCGGGCCTGCGGTCGTGCGTGGAAGCCTTCCGGCGAGCGTTCGCCAGCGGCCGCGGCTGCGACCGGCCCACCGGGCGGGTCTTCCGCAAGGGCCTCGACCGGGCGCGGCTGGGGCGTGACCGCTTGGACCACCTGCGCCGCTACCGGATCGGCCTGAGAGGGCGGCGCAACCTCGACAAGTTCTGCCTCAGCGACCGGCGGGCGGTGCGGATCGGCTACCCGACCGCTCGCCTGCTGCAGCGCAACCTCGGCCGCAGAGGCAGAAGGAGCGCGTTCACGTCACGCAAGGCCGTGATGGTGCTCACGTCCAGCAGGCGCTTCCGGGTGCGGCGCGTGCGCGTCGGGATGCGGCCCGCGCTGATGCGCGCCCGCATCGGCCGCCGCATCCGGCCGATCCGGATCGGCGCCAACCGCTGGTACGCCAGGCGCGGCAGCCGGGCCACGCTGCTGTTCAAGGTCCGCGCCGGCCGGGTCCGCGAGGTCGGCCACGCCTCACGGCAGCTGGCCAACACCCGGCGCAAGACCGCGCGCCTGCTGCGGAGCTTCCCCCTCCGCTAGCCTTAGGCGACTTCTTTTCGAAGCAACTGAGTCAACGGCCGCCAACCGGAGGCGGCGCTGAAAGGACGTTATGAGTGATGCAGTGAGCCGGGTCTCGGTCGAGATCGGTGGGACCGAGATCGAGTTCGAGACCGGCAAGCTCGCCAAGCAGGCGAGCGGGTCCGTGGTCGTCACGGCGGGGGACACGAAGGTTCTCTCGACGGCCACCGCCGGAGGGCAGCGCGACGTCGACTTCCTGCCGCTGACCGTGGACGTGGAGGAGCGGATGTACGCGGCCGGCAAGATCCCAGGCAGCTTCTTCCGCCGCGAGGGACGGGCCGGCGAGAAGGCCACCCTGACCGCTCGGATGATCGACCGCCCCTTGCGCCCGCTGTTCCCCAAGGGCTGGACGCGCGAGACGCAGCTCGTCTCGATCCCGATGTCGATCGACCACGAGCACCCCTACGACGTGCTCGCCATGAACGGGACCAGCGCGGCCCTGGCCGTTTCCGACATCCCCTTCCCGGTGCCCGTCGGCGCGGTGCGCATAGGCCAGGACGCCGAGGGCAACTTCGTCGTCAATCCTGACGAGGAATGGCTGCTCGAGAGCCCGCTCGACCTGGTGGTAGCCGGCACCGAGGAGGCCATCCTGATGGTCGAGGCCGGCGCCGACGAGGTGACAGAGGCCGAGATCCTCG
>DATACN010000304.1:0-3523 GCA_036258995.1 Thermoleophilaceae bacterium
CGATCACGGCGAGCGCGAGGTCCTCTTTGTCCTGGAACTGGTGGTAGAGCGCGCCGCGCGTGTAGCCGGCCTCGCGCGCCACCTCCTCGAGCCGAAGATTGCCGTAGCCGTACCGGGACAGGCCTCGGGCGGCCGACTCGAGGAGCGCGCTGCGCGAGCGCGCCCTCCGCTCGGCCTGGTTTGCGCGGCTGCTCCGCTCCGACGAGGTACGTACATGCATGTATGTATCTATGTTATCGTTCCCGGCCATGGACGCCGCGCAGGGGTGTTTCATCGCGGGCACCGTCGTGCTCATGGCGGCCGGCGGGCTGCACGTGGCGTACGCCCTGACCGACAGGGTCCGCCCGACCTATTTCGCTCCGGTCGAGGGCTCGGTCAAGCCGGCCATGGAGGGCACGACCATCCGTCTGGCGCGCCGGTTCGGCGCGACACGGTCGATGTGGAGGATCTGGATCGGGATCAACATCGGCTTCGGCCTGGGGCTCTTCGCCTTCGGCCTGCTCTGCCTCACGATCGTCCTGGAGGACTTCGACCTCGTGGAGCGAATCGACTCCATCCGCCCGCTCAGCATCGCCTTTCCCGCCGCCTTCCTCGCCGTCGCGCTGCGCTTCTTCTTCTACGGGCCGGTGCTCATCACCGCGAGCGCCACTGCTTGCTTCTCGCTCGCCGCCGTTCTCTCGGCATGAGGCTCCCGAGCTCCGCGCACACCTCCCGGTCCTGGCGGATCCACGAGATCGCCCCCGACTTCCGGCTCGAGGACGTATGGGCGCTGCCGACCCCGGGTGGCCGGGACGACTTCCCTGCGCTCGTGGAGGCCATCGCGGCAAGCGACCCGGAGCAGACATCCCCCCGCCCCGCTCGCGCGCTCTGGGCCATCCGGTGGAAGGTCGGAGAGTTGCTCGGCTGGGACGATCCCGAGGCCGGCCTCGGCTCGAGGTGGCCGACGCTCCGCGACCGCCTGCCGCCGGACCTGCGCGACGCTCCGCCCGGTCCGGAGTTCGACACGCTGCCCTTCAGCTCGCTGTACCTGCTGGAGCACGAGTGGGCGGCGGAGATCGCCAACAAGACCGTCCACGCGGTCATGCACATCGGCTGGGTCCCCGGCCGCACGGGCGGCTACCGCGGCCAGATGGCCGTCCTGGTCAAGCCGAACGGGCGGTTCGGAAGCGCCTACATGGCCGCGATCAGGCCGTTCCGGCACCTGATCGTGTACCCGCCGGTGATGCGACAGCTCGAGCGCGACTGGCAGGCCCGCCGTCCCGCCTCCGGCGCAGCTTCGGCTCACGCGCGCGTGTAACGGTACGCCAGGTCCCGTAGAGCGTTCCGGGACGGCGGTAGCGTTCGCTCATGCAGGAATACCTGCTCGAGGCGCGGCAGATGCAGGCGCTCTCGCTCGGCGTGCACATCCCGCTCGTGTGCTTCGGGATCGCCTTCCCGGTGATGGTGCTGTTCGTGGAGTGGCTCTACAACTGCACCGGCAACCCCACCTACAAGACGCTGGCCAAACGGTGGTCGAAGGTGATGCTGATCCTGTTCGCGATCGGGGTCGTGACCGGAACGATCCTGTCGTTCGAGCTGGGGCTGCTCTGGCCGCGGTTCATGGAGCGGTGGGGAGAGGTGTTCGGATTCGCGTTCGCGATCGAGGGGCTGTTCTTCTTCCTCGAGGCCATCTTCATCGCGGTGTACGTCTACGGATGGGACCGGCTCAGCCCGCGCGCGCACTTTCTCAGCGGGATCCCGATCGCCGTCGCGGGCGTCGGCGGATCGGCGTCCGTGATCGCCGTCAACGGCTGGATGAACAACCCGCAGGGATTCGACCTCTCGGCCGGCGGCGAGGTCACCGACGTGCGGCCCCTCGAGGCGCTCTTCAACGCGCACCTGTGGCACGAGGAGGTTCACATGTACCTGGCGGGCTTCATCGTGGCCAGCGCTCTGGTCGCCGCCGTCTACGCGGTGGGCTGGCTGCGCGGCCGCCGGGACGCATACCACCGGGCGGGCCTGGTCGTCCCGCTGGCGTTCCTGTGCCTGGCGGCGCCGGCGCAGGTCGTGGTCGGGGACTGGGCCGCCCGCACGGTCGCGGAGTCGCAGCCGACCAAGCTGGCGGCGATGGAGGGCCTTCACCAGACCACCGAGGGCGCGGACCTGACCGTCGGGGGCCTGTATCTCGACGGTGAGGTCCGCGGGGGCGTCGCGATCCCCGACCTGCTCTCGCTGCTGGCCTTCCACGACCCCGGGGCACGGGTCGAGGGCCTCGACCAGGTGCCTCCCGACGAGCGGCCGCCCGTGGGCTGGGTGCGCAACAGCTTTCAGCTCATGGTCGGCATAGGCACCCTGCTCGCCCTGCTCGGGCTGTGGTTCCTGTGGGCGCGCTGGCGGCGCGGCGCGCTGCCACGGACCCCCTGGTTCTACCGCCTGGTCGTCGTAGCCGGGCCCGCCTCGATCGTGGCCCTCATCGCCGGCTGGATCGTCACCGAGGTCGGCCGCCAGCCGTGGATCGTCTACGAGCTCATGCGGGTAGAGGAGGCCGTCACCGGAGCCGAGGGCATCCCGATCGGCTACGCCACGCTGGTGGCCGTCTACATCGGGCTCTACAGCGTCGCGCTCTACATGCTGCGCCGCCTGGCCCGCACGCCACCTGAGGCCGAGGCGCAACCCGGCAGCGGCGAGATCGAGGTGCTGCCCTGATGCTCATCGACCTGCTGCTGGCGATCCTGATCGTCGCGCTTGCCGCGTACGCGGTGCTCGGCGGGGCCGACTTCGGCGCCGGGTTCTGGGACCTGACGGCGGGCGGGGCCCAGCGGGGCTCGCGCCTCCGCGGCCTGGTGCACCGCTCGATGGGCCCGGTCTGGGAGGCCAACCACGTCTGGCTCATCGTCGTGCTCGTGGTGCTGTGGACATGCTTCCCGCACGCCTTCGGGCCGCTGATGGAGACGCTCTACGTCCCGCTTTTCCTCGCCGCCGTAGGGATCATCTTCCGCGGCGCGGCCTACGCGCTGCGGGGCCAGGCGGCGTCCATATCGGAGGCGCGCGCACTGGGCGCTGTCTTCGCGCTCTCCTCCGTGCTGACGCCGTTCTTCCTGGGATGCGCCGTTGGAGCGCTGGCCTCGGGGCAAGTGCCGGTGGAGGGCGATCCGAGCGCGCCGTTCTCGAGCTGGACCGGCGCGACGGCGCTCTGGATCGGCGCACTCGCGGTTGCGACCGGCGCCTACATCGCGGCGGTGTTCCTCGCTGCCGACGCGGTACGCGCGGGCGCGCCGGACCTGGCGACGGCCTTCCGCCGCCGCGCGCTCGGGTCGGCCGCCGTCGCCGGGCTCATGGCGATCGGGGGGCTGTTCGTCATACGCGCGGACGCACGCGACCTCTACGACGGGCTCACCTCTGGCGGTGGGCTGGCCATGGTGATCGTCTCGGCCGCCGTCGGCCTGCTGACCATCTGGCTGCTGTGGGCGAGCCGGTTCGAGCTCGCGCGCTACACGTCGGGCATCGCCGTGGGAGCGATGCTCGCCGGCCTGGCCTTCGCGCT
>DATACN010000305.1:0-10795 GCA_036258995.1 Thermoleophilaceae bacterium
GCGAAGATGTCGAGGATGATCGCCGTGCGGTCGATCACGGGCACGCCGAGCGCCTCCTCCAGGTTCCGCTCCTGGCGCGGCTTGAGCTCGTCGTCGCAGGCCACGAGGTTGGCGTCCTGCCCCGCGACGGCGCGCTTGAGCTCGGCGAGCTTGCCCTTGCCGAGGTAACGGTCCGGGTCGGGCTCCGGTCGTCGCTGGGTCAGCTCGCCCGTCACGGCGACCCCCGCAGTGCGCAGCAGTTCGCGCAGCTCGGCCAGGTCGTGCTCCTGCGGTCCGGCGGCGATCAACACCGCGCGCTGCCTCGCGCGCGGGTTGCGAATGCCGTCGCCGTACTCCATCAGCGCAAGTTTAGGCTCCGCCCATGCGGGCGTTGCCGCCTTCCGGGCGCTAGGCCTGCGGGAGCTGGAGCCGCTCGACCGGCGGCAGGACACCGTGGCGCGGGAACTCCTCCGGCAACGAGGAGCCCGGTAGCACGAGCACGCCCTCGTCGGGGTTCCCGAGCCAGCAGGCGTGGCCGACCGCGTAGCGGTGCGCGCAGAGCGCGGCCGCGGCCGCGTCGATCTCCTCGATGCGGCGGTACCAGAGGTCGCCGCCGTCGTCGATCACCCGGTCCTCGCGCAGCTCCTCGATGCGCCGGTGGATGCCGAGCGGGTGGCGCTTGGCGGGCACCCGCTGTCCCTGCATGGCGCAGAAGACCCCGTCGGCATTGGTCTCGAAGGCCGGGAACTGGCTGTAGGAGCCGTCCGGCACCACTGCTGCGGTCCCGCCTCCGGCCGGCCGGAACAGCGGCAGGCCGAGCAGCTCGGCCAGCCGGCGCAGCTCCGGGTGGGGCGGCTGCGGGCTCACCCCCAGGCCCTGCAACATCACGTCGCACTCGCGTGCCGGCCGGCCGTCGCGCGGGGTGGAGACCGGCGCCCCGATCCCGACGACCACGTCGCCGAGCGCCCGCAGCTCCGAGGCCACCTGGGCCGCACCGCCGGGCTCGAAGAACAGCGCGCTCAGGTTGATCGGCGGCTCTGCCTCCCGCACCTCCTCCAGCATCGCGAGCTGAAGCAGTCCATGAGCGGGCACCACGCCGCAGTAGTGCACCGTCGCGTCAGCCTCCCAGGCTCGAGCGCAGCCGCTCGACGGCCTCGCCCAGCCGGTGGTTAGAGATGGTCAGGGAGATCCGGAAGAATCCCTCGCCGCTGGGGCCGTAGGAGCTTCCGGGCGAAAGCACGACGCCCGACTCCTCGAGAACGAGCTCGCAGTACGAGGCGGAGCTGTGTCCTTCGGGCACCGGCGCCCAAACGTAGATCGTGCCCTTCGGGGGGGTCACGTCGACGCCGATCTCGGCCAGCGCGTCGCAGACCAGGTCCCGGCGGCGCTGGTAGAGCTCGATCATCTGCGGCGGCGGGCCTTCGTCGAGCGCCCTCGCGGCGGCCAGCTGCACGGCCTCGAACATGCCCGAGTCGATGTTGGTCTTGAGCCGCCAGTAGGCCTTCACGGCGTCTGCGTTGCCGACGATCGCGGCCGTCCGCCAGCCGGTCATGTTCCAGCCCTTCGAGAGCGAGAACACCTCGACGCCGACCTCCTTGGCGCCCGGCGTGGCCAGGAAGCTCGGGGCGACGTAGCCGTCGAACGTCGTCTCCGTATAGGAGGCGTCGTGGACGACCAGCACGTCGTGCCGGCGCGCGAACTCCACGGCCTGCTCGAACAGGCCGTCGGGCACGACCGCCCCGGTGGGGTTGTTGGGGTAGTTCAGGTACATCAGGCGGGCGCGGGCCGCGTCCTCGGCGGCGATCGCGCCGAGGTCCGGGGCGAAACCGCGCTCCGGCAGGAGCGGCATCACCACCGGCTCGCCGCCGGCGAGCAGCGGCCCCCCCGTGTACACCGGGTAGCCGGGATCGGCAGCCAGGGCCACGTCGCCCTCGTCGAGGAAGGCCAGGTTGAGGTTGAACACGCATTCCTTGGCGCCGAGCGCGGGCACGATCTCGCTCGCCGGGTCGAGCGCCACGCCGAAGCGGCGCTCGTAGAAGCGGGCGAAGGCCTCGCGCAGCTCGGGACGGCCGCGATTGGAGGGATAGCGGTGGGTCCCGGAGTCGCCGGCGGCCTGCGCGAGAGCCTCGATGACCGGCTCGGGAGTCGCCGTGTCGGGATCGCCGATTCCAAGGCTGATCACGTCGACCCCGGCCGCCTCCTTCTCCGCGATCTTCCGCTCGAGCTCGGCGAACAGGTACGGCGGCAGGCGACCCAGGCGGCTACTCGGCTGCATTCAACTCCGCCACGAACTCGTCGCTCAGCCGCCCCTCGTACACCGGCACCGCCCAGCCGCTCAGGTCGACGTGCAGGTCCTCCCCCACTTCGACCTCGAGCTCGCCGCCGTCGAGGCGCACCGTGACGGGGCTGTCGGCCCCGCGGACCACCGCCGCGACGGCGGCCCCGATCGCTCCCGTCCCGGACGCCATGGTCTCCCCCACGCCCCGCTCGAAGATGCGCGCCCGGACACGCCCGTCTCCCTCGCGTCGCCAGAACGAGACGTTGGTGCGGTTGGGGAACAGCTCGTGATTCTCGATCTCGGGCCCGTAGAGCTGCAGGTCAAGCGTCTCCAGCTCCTCGCCCACCTCGATCGCGCACTGGGGATTGCCCGCGTCGACGAACTGGAAGCGGAACGTGCGTCCCGCAGAAGTCACCTCGCCCTCGTCGCCGACCGTCACACGCCCCATGTCGACCGTGCACGTGGAGGGCCCGGTGATGCGCGGCCGAACCTCGCCCGCGCGCGTGTGAAGAGAGAATGTGTCCTGCTCGGTCCAGCCGCGCCGGCGCAGGTACATCACCGCCTGGCGCACGCCGTTGCCCGACAGCTCCGCCTCCGAGCCGTCCGGATTGAAGATGGTCAGGTCGGCGACGTAAGCGCTGTCGCTCGGCTCGGCCAGGACCAGAAGACCATCGGAGCCCACCCCTGAGTGAGGGGCGCAGAGCGCCTGGATCCGCCCGGGTGTCAGCGCGAACGGAAGGTCGCTCCGCTCGACGATCGCGTAGTCGTTGCCCAGCGCCTGCCACTTCTCGAAGCGCATGCGGCGGCACTCTATTTACGCCAGCCTTGCGATCTCCTCGGCGACCGAGCGCGGATCGCGCCCAGTCACGTCGATGGTGTGCACCGAGGGCAGCTTGCGCATCCATGTGAGCTGTCTCCTGGCGTAGTTGCGCGTGCGGCGCTTCATGGCATCGATGTCACCGGCCAGCAGCTCCTCGTAGCCGAGCGCGGCGCGGGCGGTGCGCGAGGCGCCTGCAGCCTCCGCCCGCCGCACTTCCTCCACCGCCCCGGCAGCGGCCATCTCCTCCACGCGTGCGTCGATGCGCGCGTACAGCTCGTCGCGCTCCATGACCAGCCCGCAAAGGAGCGTGGGGTGCCGTGTCTGGGCGGTCCACAGCCGGGAGTGGTCTCCGGCCGGGGGCGGTTCCTCTCCCATCTCCATCAGCTCGAGGGCGCGGGTCACGCGGCTGCTGTCCGATGGATCGATGCCGGCGGCCACGACGGGCGAGCGCTGCTCGAGCTCTTCGTGCAGCGCGGCGGCGCCGCGCTCGGCGAGCTGCGCCGCGATCCGAGCCCGCAGCGCCGCCGGCGGGGGCGGGCGGAGGTCCAGCTCGCACAGGGCCGACTGGAGGTAGAGGCCGGTGCCGCCGACCACGATCGGCAGCCGCCCGCCGGCCAGCGCGTCGTCGATCTCGCGGTGGGCCAGCTCGGCGAAGCGGCCGGCCGAGAACTCCTCGCTGACGGGCACGATCCCCAGCAACCGGTGCTCGAGCCGCGCGCGCTCGGCGGCGCCGGCCGCCCCGGTCAGGGTTCCGAGGCCTTGGTAGACCTGCAGGGCGTCGGCCGAGACGGCGACGGGGTCCTCACCGCGCCCGCGCAGCAGCTCGGCCAGGGCCACGGCGACGGCCGTCTTGCCGACCCCCGTAGGGCCGAAGATCGCGATTACCGGCACGACCTGAGTATGAATACGGAATGCGGGAACGACCGATAGCCGCTCTGGCCGCCGCGCTCATCACGGCCACGGCGGTGGCGGGCTGCACCGATGCCACCGGCGAGGGTGAGGACGAGTTCCGGAGCGCCCGGCTCCACGTCGCCCACGCCCAGGGCGACACCTACGTGCCCGGCCGGGCCGAGCGGGTCATCACGCTCACGCCGGACGCGCTCGATGCCGCAGTGGCGCTGGGGGTGGTCCCGATCGGCGCCGCGACCTCCGCCGACGGGGCGCTTCCGTCCTATCTGCCGGAAGCCGTGAGCAGGCGCATTCGCCCGGTCGGGCCGGCGTTCAAGCTCGACATCGGCGCGATCAAGCGGCTCGACGCCGAGGTGATCGTCGGCACCATGGAGCGCCAGGGCACCCGCTACGGGACGCTCAACCGGATCACCCCGACCGTCATGACCGAGGACACCGGCCACTCGTGGGAGGTCAACACCCGGCTCGCGGGCGAGGCCTTCGGTCGCACCGACGAGGCCGAGACCCTGCTCATCGAGTACGACCGCAAGGCCGCGCGGCTGCGGCGCGAGCTGGCCCACGGCCCCCGGCCGCAGGTCTCGGTGGTGCGAGTCACGGCCGACCGGGCCCGCGCCGCGGGCGCCAAGTCGTTCGCCGGCACCATCCTGGGCGACGCGGGCTTGCCGCGGCCGCCGGCCCAGCAGGCGGACCGGGCCGCCATCACCCCGTCCGTCACCGACATGTCGGCCCTCGACGGAGACCTGATTCTCCTGTCGGCGCCCCGCGGCGGCCAGCCGCAGCTCGAGGCGCTGATGGCCAGCCCGGACTGGCAGCGGCTGCGCGCGGTCCGAGCGGGCCGCGTTCACCGCGTGGCGGACGACGTCTGGGGCGCGGGCGGCGGCCTGCTGGCCGCGGACGCGGCGCTACGCGACCTGCGCCGGCTGCTGGCGCGCTGAGCGGAGGGCCTTCAGCCCGGCGACGTAGATCTCGGAGAACGTCGGGAAGGGCTGGATCGTGTCGCTCAGCACGTCGAGCGGCACCCGGGCGCGGATCGCCAGGGTGGCCTGCTGCAGCCATTCGCCTGCCTCCGGTCCGAGCGCGTAGGCGCCGGTCAGCCGCTCGCCGTCGCTCAGGAGCGTCAGGAAGCCGTTGCTCTCCGCGTACGCGCGCGTATAGGCCGCGGTCTTCGCCACCTCCGAGACCGGGATCGTGGCGCTGAACCGAGCCTCGGCGGCGCCCACCGCTGCGGCTTGGGGATCCGTGTAGACAACCCGCGGGACTGCCTCGTAGTTGGCCTTTCGCGACTCACCGAGGATGTTCGCGGCCACCACGCGACCCTGGTACTTGCCGACGTGGGTCAAGGGCCAGAGGCCGGTCACGTCGCCGATCGCCCACAGCTGCTCGGCGACCTGGAGGTGCTCGTTGACCGGCACCCCGTGGGCGTCCGGCTCGACGCCCACGGTTTCGAGACCGACATCATGCACCCGCGCACGCCGGCCCGTGGCGACGAGCAGCGTGTCGCCCCGCAGTTCGCGGCCGTCCTCGAGCTCGAGGACGTAATCCTCGCCGTCGCGGCGGGCGGCCGTGGTGTTCGCGGACAGGAAGAGCTCGATGCCCTCGCGGCTGAGGGCCTCGCCAAGCGCCTCCCCCAGGGGCGCCGGCTCGCGCCCGAGCACATGCTCCGCCCTGTCGGCGAGTGCGACCTCGCCGCCCAGGCGGCGCACGGCCTGGGCGATCTCGACCCCGACCGGCCCCCCACCGATGATGACCAGGCGCCGCGGAACGGCCTTCATGGACGTCGCGTCGCGGCTGGTCCAGACGCCTTCGAGCTCGCCCAGGCCGGGGACGGGCGGGAAGACGGGATCGGCCCCGTTCGCGAGCACCACGTGGTCGGCCGTGTGGCGCACGCCGTCGACCTCGACGACGCCCGGACCGGCGAGCCGGCCGCTGCCGCGCAGCAGGTCGATGCCGTTGTCCGCCAGCCACCGCTCCTGTCCGGCATCGGAGTAGTCGGAGACCATGAAGTCGCGCCAGGCAAGGGCCTCGTCGAGGTGCACTTCTGCGCTTGCGGCCGCCTCGCGCGCCTCCTGGACGGCCTCGCCGGGTCGCAGCAGCGTCTTCGAGGGAATGCACGCCCAGTACGAGCACTCTCCTCCCACGAGCTCACGCTCGACCACCGCCACCCGCAGGCCGCCCTCGGCAAGAGCGCCCGCGCAGTGCTCGCCCGGCGAGCCCCCGCCGAGCACGATCACGTCGTAGTCGCTCATGGGGGTGGCGCTACCTTCGTCCTGACGCGGGCGAAAGTCAAGGTCGCCGGCGGGGCGCGTCTACGCGCCGATTGCGCGCGCGAGGAGGACCTCCTCGCCGGCGAGCGTCTGGCTCGTGGCCTGCTCGATCGTCACCGGCACGATGTCGCCCGGCTGGGCGACGCCAGTGAAGTTCACGACCTTGTTGTGCCGTGAGCGGCCGCGCAACTTGGAGGGATCGGTCCGCGAGGCACCTTCGACCAGAACCTCGAGGCTTCGCCCCACGAAGCGCTGGGCGCGCTCGTGGGCGCGGCGCTGCACAACCTCCACGAGCCTCTGCATGCGCTCCACGGCCACCTCATGCGGGACGAAACGGTCGGTGAAGGTTGCGGCCTCCGTGTCCCGGCGCGGCGAGTAGATGAACGTGAAGGCGCCGTCATAGCCCACCTCCTCGACGACCTCGAGGGTCTCCTCGAAGTCGGCCTCGGACTCGCCGGGGAACCCCACGATGATGTCGGTGGTCAGCGCGCAGTCCGGCAGGTGCTCCCGGATCAACGCCACCCGGTCCATGTAGCGCCGGCGGTCGTAGGTGCGGCGCATCGCCTTGAGGATGGCGCTCGAGCCCGACTGGAGCGGCAGGTGGATGTGCTCGCATACGGTCGGCAGCTCGACGTGGGCGCGGATCACGTCCTCGCGCATGTCCTTGGGATGCGGACTCGTGTAGCGGACCCGCTCGATGCCCTCGATCGGATCGAGAGCGCGCAGGAGCTCCGAGAAGGAGCGCCGGTCGGGGCGCAGGTCACGGCCGTACGAGTTCACGTTCTGGCCGAGCAGCGTGACCTCGCGCACGCCGTCGCCGGCGAGCCGTTCGACCTCCTCGACGAGCTCCTCGAGCGGGCGCGAGACCTCCCGGCCGCGGGTCGAGGGCACGATGCAGAAGGCGCAGCGGCTGTTGCAACCCACGCTGATCTGCACCCAGGCCTGGAAGTCGCGCTCGCGCTTGGCCGGCAGATGGCCGGTGAAGCCCTCGAACTCGAAGTAGCCCTGCGCGGTGAGGCTGTCGCTCGTGAGGAATTCGGCCAGCTTGTGGACCTGCCCGGGGCCGAAGGCCACGTCGACGAAGGGGAACTGCCGGAACACGCCCTCCTTCATCGACTGCGACCAGCAGCCGCCGATCCCGATCACGCGCTCCGGGTCCTGGCGCTTGAGGCGGCTGGCCTCGCCCAGGTGGCCTACCAGCCGGTTGTCGGCCTTCTCCCTGATCGAGCAGGTGTTGAAGAGGATCAGGTCCGCGGCGGCGCGCTCTCCCACCTCCCTGTAGCCAAGCGACTCGAGCATGCCCTTCATCCGCTCGGAGTCGTGCTCGTTCATCTGGCACCCGAAGGTCGTCAGGTGATAGGTCTTGCCGCCGGGCAGCATGAGCCGACCCGAGGATAGAGCTCGATGACAGCCGGCTGGACCACCCGTCCCGAGGCCGCGGGCGATGCCGCCGCGATTCGTGAGGTGAACCTGGCCGCGTTCGAAACGGCTGATGAAGCCGACCTCGTGGACGCGCTGCGCGGAAGCGCGGCTTGGATCGATGGCCTGTCGTTCGTCGCGGCCGAACCTGAGGGGGCCATCGTCGCCCACGCGCTCCTGACGCGCTGTCACGTAGATTCGACCCCGGCTCTGGCGCTGGCGCCCTGTGCCGTGATCCCGCGGATGCAGCGAAGAGGTGCGGGCTCGGCCGCCACGCGCGCGGCGCTGGACGCGGCCCGTGACATGGGCGAGGGCCTCGTCGTGGTGATCGGTCACCCCGCCTATTACCCGCGCTTTGGATTCGAGCGGGCGTCGTCGTTCGGCATCCGGGCCCCCTTCGAGGTGGCCGACGAAGCAGTCATGGCCTTGCCGCTGCGCCCGGATCGCGAGGTCCCGAGCGGCACGATCGTCTACCCGGCGGCGTTCGGCCTCCAGGAGAGCTAGCGCGCGCCTACGCGCTCGGCCAGGTCGGGATAGCGGACCACCAGACCGTCGTCGTCGAGCTCCAGCTCGCCCACGAAGTCGCGGTGCTTGCCGACGTAGCGGACCCTGTGCCGGTCGATGGGCTCGTAGCGCTGCTCGGACCGGATCACGCGCAGATCGGGCACCGAGACCCACGCCATCACCAGGTCGACCGGGCCGTTCCCGTCGCGAACCCCCTCGCGCAGGATCGGCATGGTGTTCGTGAGCGGGCAGAAGCCCAGGTCGCAGTCCCGGGCCTCCTCGAATTCGGCCGGGTCGCCTCCGGGCTCCGGGAGGTCGCCCGAGCCCCTGCCGTCGGCCGACACGTGCCAGCGGGACTGCGTGTCGCGGATCAGGTCGAGGCGGCGGGCCCAGCCCTCGCCGCTTGCATCGACTGTCAGGCGGGCGGTGTCCCAGCCGATGGCCGTGTCGAGCGCGTACTCGAGCCGGTAGGGCAGCGGGTCGACGCCGATCTGGATGCCTCTGGCCAGCAGGCGGTCCGCATAGAGGCTCAGGTGGCAGTACTCGGCCCGCCAGGCATCGAGCCCGCGCCACACGATGGACTGGCGCCTTCTCACCTGGCGTAGTCGGTCGTCCGGCTCTCCCTGATCACCGTCACCTTGATCTGGCCGGGGTACTCGAGCTCCTTCTCGACGTCACGCGCGATCTGGTGCGAGAGGAGGGCCGCGGTGTCGTCGTCGACGTGGTCGGGCTTCACGATCACCCTGATTTCGCGGCCGGCGTGCATTGCGTAGACCTTCTCGACGCCCTCGTGGCGGGTGGCGATCTCCTCGAGCTCGTGCAGGCGTTTGACGTAGTGCTCGAGCGACTCGCCACGGGCGCCGGGGCGGGCGCCGGAGAGCGCGTCGACGATCTGCACGATCACGGCCTCCACGGTCTGGAGCTCGACCTCGTTGTGGTGGGCCTCCATGGCGTGCGCCACCGCCTCGGGCTCCTTGTAGCGGCGGGCGAGCTGGCCGCCCACCAGGGCGTGCGGTCCCTCGATCTCGTGCGAGACGGCCTTCCCGACGTCGTGAAGCAGGGCGGCCCGTGCGGCGACGCGCGGGTCGGCCCCCAGCTCGGACGCGAGCATGGTCGCCAGGCGGGCGCACTCGATCGAGTGGTGGAGCACGTTCTGCCCGTAGCTCGTGCGGTAGTGCAGGCGGCCGAGCAGCTTCGTCAGCTCAGGGTGAAGCGAGCCGACGTTGGCCTCGAACACCGCCTGCTCCCCCACCTCCACGATGTGCTGGTCGATCTCCGACTTGGCCTGGTGGTAGGCCTCCTCGATCCGGGCCGGGTGGATTCGCCCGTCCTGCAGCAGGCGCTCGAGGGTCAGCCGCGCGATCTCGCGGCGAACGCCGTCGAAGCCGGACAGCAGCACGGCGCCGGGGGTGTCGTCGACGATGAAGTCGATGCCGGTGAGCGTCTCGAGGGCGCGGATGTTGCGGCCCTCACGGCCGATGATCCGGCCCTTCAGCTCATCGGACTGCAGCTCCACCACCGAGACCGTGGTCTCGACGGCATGGCCGCTGGCCACGCGCTGCATGACCGCCGAGAGGATGCTGCGCGCCCGGCGCTCGGCGTCGCGCTTGGTCTCCTCCTCCACCTGTCGCACGAGCCGCGCCCGGTCGTGGAGCAGCTCGTCCTCGAGCTCGCGCAGCATGATCTGGCGCGCCTGCCCGGCGCTCAGACCGGCGATCTGCTCGAGCTCCCTGATCTGGTCGCGGCGCGCCTCCTTCAGCATGGCCCTTTCCTGCTCGAGGTTCCGCTGGCGGTCGTCGAGGGAGCGCTCGCGCTCGACGAGCTCCTGCTCGCGCAGCTCGAGCGACTGCTGCCCGGCGCGCAGGCGCTCCTCGAGCCGGGCGAGCTCGGACCGGCGGGCCCGAAGCTCCTCCTCGAGGGCATCGCGCCGCTCGGTCGGCGACTCTGGTTCGGCGCTGCCGCGCGTGGGCGGCGCCGGCACCGTGGCCGCTACCGGCTCGGGCGTCGGCGGCTGCCGGCGGGCGGAGCGCTGGCCGAGAAGCACGACGGCCGCCGCGACAACCGCGGCCACAAGCGCCGCCAACACGATCTCCATCGCTCGCCCTCCTCACCCGGCGCGAAGCGCCGGTCGGCTTCTCGTCGTCGAGCGGTTGGCTCGGCGCCGCGAGACACCAGGCGTGCTGCTTTGCGGCGCGCGTCGTCAGCCGCGCGCCGGGCTCAGGCTACGGACGCCCCAGGTCGCTCCTTTCGCGTCCGTCCGGTCGAAGTTCGTCCTTTCGCGATCTCACAGAATGTGCTGATTTGCTGGTGATTTCAGTCTCACGGCGGCCACGCCGGCCGCTGCAAAGAGGGTATCCCGCCGCGCCCGTGGGCGCAAGGTGATCCCGGTCGGCGGCATCGAAAGCTGACCGCTCGACTCGGAAGCGGAAGCCCGCCAGGACGGCCGCGCCGCCGTCATCCTCGACTACGCCGCCTTTCGTGATTCGGTCCCGGGATGGCACCGATGCACGAATACGGTCTTGGGGCGATGGTTTGAGTCAGGAACTCTGAGCAGAGCCCGCGCTGGCCCGCGCGAGCATCTCCAGAAATCCGTCACCAGCCGGGCCTGCAACCCAGTCGGAG
>DATACN010000306.1:0-7619 GCA_036258995.1 Thermoleophilaceae bacterium
GAAGCGCATCGCCCCCGGCCGGTACAGGGCGCCGAGCGCGACCAGGTCTTCGAACTCGGTCGGCTTGACCTTCCTGAGCGCCTCCCGCATGCCGTCGGACTCGAACTGGAACACGCCGACCGAGTCCCCGCGCGCGAGCATCTCGTAGGTCTTCGGATCGTCGAGCGGCAGGTGGGCCATATCCGGCCGCTCCCCCGTCGACTGCTCGATGATGTCGAGCGCGGCCTCGATCACGTCGAGGTTGCGGAGCCCGAGGAAGTCCATCTTCAGCAGGCCGATCTCCTCGATCGGCTTCATCGAGTACTGAGTGACGGCCCGGTCCTCCGCGAGCTGCAGCGGGAGGATGTCGGTGAGCGCGCGATCGGCGATCACTACGGCGGCGGCGTGGATCGACGAGTTGCGCACGATCCCCTCGAGCCCCCGGGCCGTGTCGATCACCTGCCGCGCCTCGGTCTCGGTGTCGTAGACGCGCTTGAGCTCGGGCTCCTCCTTGAGGTACTCGTCGAAGCTCTTGGAGCGCCCCATGATCGGCTCGGGGATGAGCTTGGCGATCCGGTCGCCGGTGCCGTAGTCGAAGCCGAGCACCCGCGCGGCGTCGCGGGTAGCGGCGCGCGGGAACATGCGGCCGAAGGTGATGATCTGCGCCACTCGGTCGCGGCCGTACTTGTCGGCGACGTACTGGATCACGCGGTCGCGGCCCTTCACCGAGAAGTCGATGTCGATGTCGGGCATCGACACGCGCTCGGCGTTGAGGAAACGCTCGAACAGGAGCCCGTATGCGAGCGGGTCGACGTCTGTGATCTCGAGGCAGTAGGAGACGATCGAGCCGGCGGCCGAGCCGCGCCCCGGGCCGACCGCGATGCCGCTCTCCTTGGCGAAGCGCACGAAGTCCCAGACGATCAGGAAGTAGGCGTCGAAGCCCATCTTCGAGATCACGCCGAGCTCCTGCTCGAGCCGCTCGACGGCCTCGGCCGGCGCGGGGTCCCCGTACCGGCGCCGCAGCCCGTCGTACGCCAGCTCGCGCAGGTAGTCGGCCTCCGGCCGGCCGTCCGGCGTCTCGAAGCGCGGGATCAGCATCTTGCCCAGCTCGATCTCGACGTTGCAGCGCTCGGCGATCTCGACCGTGCTGGCGATCGCCTCGGGCCAACCGGCGAACGCCGCTCCCATCTCGGCCGAGTCCTTCAGGTAGAACTCGTTGGTGTCGAAGCTCAGCTTCGGCTGGGCCAGCGTGCTCTTGGTCTGCACGCACAGGAGCGCCCGGTGGTTGTCGTAGTCGTCGCGCCGCAGGTAGTGCACGTCGGCGGTGGCCACCAGGGGCCGCCCGAGGTCCTTGGCGATCTTGACGATCCCCTCGTTGGCCCGGTCCTGCTCGGCCACCCCGTTCTTCTGCACCTCGAAGTACACGTCCTCGGGGCCGAAGACCTGGATCAGGTCGTCGGCGTGGGAGCGCGCCTCGGCGGGGCTCCCGTCCACCAACCGGCGGCAGAAGCGGGACTGCAGGCAGCCGCTGAGCGCGATCACGCCCTCGGCGTAGCGCGAGAGCAGCTCGAGGTCGACGTTGGCCTTGCCGCGCCGGAAGCCCTCGAGAAACCCGGCCGACGAGAGCTTGACCAGGTTGCGCAGGCCCTCGTCGTTCTGCGCCAGGAGCGTCAGGTGGTTGCGCTCGTAGCGGACCGCGTCGGAGCGGATGTCGTCGACCAGATAGGCCTCCATGCCGAGGATGGGCTTGATGCCGTGCTTGCGGCAGGCCTTGTAGTGGTCGATCGCGCCGTTCATGACGCCGTGATCGGTCAGCCCCAGTGCGGGCTGCTCGAACGCGGCGGCCCGCTCGGCGAGCCCCTCGATCTTGCAGGCGCCGTCGAGCACCGAGTACTCGGAGTGCACGTGAAGGTGGACGCAGGGCTGCTGCGACATCGAGGCCAATATAGGTCCGGCTTCGGACCGTTCCGGCGCGGCCGGGACCGCGTTCGCCGCTGCTAGCGGACTGGACCGCCTAGCCCGCGCTCAACAGCCGCTTTCGGGCTCTGAGACGTCGACCGGCTCGGTGCCCCTGGCCAGGGACCCGTCCGTCATGCGGATCGTGACGGTGACGAAATGGCGGCCCGAGGTCGTGAAGGTGTGGCGAGGGCGGCGCTGGGTCGACGACGCGCCGCCGAAGTCGTAGTGGTAGCTCCATGGCGCGCGGAAGAACGCATCGAACTCGAACAGGTTGGGCTCGCCGGCGAAGCTGTAGGGAAACGGGTTGCACCCGTCTCCAAGCTCGGTCGCCCCGATCTCGGCACCGACGATCTTCAGCTCGCTGACGCGCCTGGCCCTGAATCTCAGCCTGCCGGCGAACCCGGTGCCGGGTCTGCACCCCCTCCCCCGGGAGGATTGGGTGCCGGCGCCGGTTACCGCGTAACGCTCCCCTCCCAGCGTGCGCGTGCGTCTGGGGCGGAAGCTGATCACGAGCCTGTAGCCGCAGTACGACCTGCTGCGGTAGGTCGCGACCCATGCACCGCCCCGCCGCCGCACCCTGACCCGCTGACTGGCGGCCTTCAGCGGATCGTTGACCAGGGCGATCGCGGCGCAGCTCTTACAGGGGCGAAAGTCGAGCCGCGAAGTGAGAGGCGTGCCCGGCACGCCGAGGAAGCGCGCCTTCCAATGCCCGGCGATCGGCGGCACGCCGGCCGCGTTGACCGGTGGCGCCGAAACCGCCACGCATGCGGCGGCAAGGCCTCCAAGGAGGACTGCGCGGACCCGGCAGGACGAGGACGTCAACGGCGGGTCTGGTGGGTCACTCGCCCGAGCTCGTGGCCTTGGCGGCAATCACGCCGCCGATCAGCACGAGCGTCACGACCCCGGCCGCGCCGAGCTTGACACGGTTCTCCGCGATCTTCTTCTTGGCGACCCGCGAGCCGATCTGCCAGACGATCCAGCCGAGGATCGTGTAGCTCCTGGTGGTCATGTCCTCCCCTTTCCCCGGTTCCGGACTCCGTAAGCCATCCGCGACTGGAGCGACCAGAGCTCGATGAAGCCCGGGCTGGCCTGCTGGGAGAACAGGCCGCCCGACTCGCCGAAGCCGGCCAGCTCGGGGTCGTATAGGGAGTTGGGCGACTGGCGAGCCACGGGCCGCGCGCTGCCCTTGAACAGCCGCATGGTCACGCTTCCGGTGACCTGCTCGTTGACCGAGTCCATGAAGGCGTTCAGGTCGGCCAGCAGCGGCTCGTACCAGAGGCCGGCGTAGACGAGGTAGGCCCAGTGGCCGTCGAGCTGCGGCTTGAAGGTGTTCTGGTGGATCGTGCCGACGAGCTTCTCGAGCTCCTTGTGGGCGGGCAGGATCAGCGCGGCCGCGGGCACCTCGTAGAGGTCGCGCACCTTGAGCCCCACGATCCGGTCCTCGATGTGGTCGACGATCCCGATCCCGTGGCGGGCGCCGATCTCGGCCGCCCGCTCCAGCAGCTCGACCAGGCCGAGCCTCTCGCCGTCGATAGCCACCGGGCATCCGCGCTCGAACTCCACGGTCACGTCCTGCGCCTCGTCTGGCGCCTTACTCGGGTCTGTCACGAGGTTGAACACGTCATCGCGCGGCGGCTCCGACAGGTCCTCGATCGGCCCGCCCTCCGAGGAGCGCCCCCAGAGGTTGTCGTCGATCGAGTAGGGCGGCACCTCCGTGCCGCCCTTGACCGGGATGCCGTGCTCGCGCGCGTAGGCGATCTCCTCCTCCCGTCCCATCTGCCAGCCCCGGACGGGGGCGATGATCTTCAGCTCGGGGTCGAGGGCGGCGACGGTCGACTCGATCCGAACCTGGTCGTTGCCCTTGCCGGTGCAGCCGTGCGCGATCGTGTCGCAGCCCGCCTCGCGCACCTTCTCGACGGCGAGCTTGGCGATCAGCGGCCGCCCGAGCGCCGTGAAGAGCGGATAGCCCCCGCCGTACAGGGCGTTGGCCTTGATCGCGGGCAGCACGTAGTCGCGCGCGAACTCCTCGCGGGCATCGACCACGTGGCAGTCGAGCGCGCCGAGTTGGAGCGCCTTGCCCTTGACCACCTCGTAGTCCTCGCCCGGTTGCCCGAGGTTGACGGTCAGGGCCACGACCTCGGCCTCGTACTCGTCCTGGATCCACCTGAGCATCACGCTCGTGTCGAGCCCGCCCGAGTAGAGCAGCAGGACCCGCCCGACCTCGCCGGGCTCGGCCTCGTAGGAGGCGGTCTTGATGAGGGTGCGGCGCTCCTCGCTCATGGCGGGCGAACCCTACCGGCGCTTCAGCGTCCGGAAAGTGACCGAGTAGCGCAGGCCCTCCGGGATCACCACCATTTGCGCTCGAGCGCCCGTCCGGTGCCGCCGGTCGTGTCGAGCGCGTCCAGCGACGCCATGTCCTCGCCGGACAGCTCGAAGTCGAACAGCTGCCCGTTCTCCTCGATCCGCTCGCGGCGGACCGACTTCGGGATCGTGGGGAGGTTGCGCTGCACGCACCAGCGAAGGACCACCTGGGCCGGGGTGCGCCCGTGGCGCCGCGCCACCTCGGTCAGCGTGGGGTCGTCCAGCTCGGCCGTGTTCAGCGGGCTGTAGGGCTCGAGCGCGATCTCGTTTCGCTCGCAGTGGTCGAGCAGCTTCCGCCTGTGCTTCCAGGGCGAGAACTGGATCTGGTTGACCACGGGAGGCGTCTCGGCCTCGGCCAGCAGGGCGTCGATCTCGTCGATGTTGAAGTTGGAGATCCCGATCGAGCTCGTGTAGCCCGCCTCCCTGGCACGCTGCATCCCCGGCCAGGCCCAGGTCGGCCCGCCCTCCGGCCAGTGGATCAGGTAGAGGTCGAGCCGATCGATGCCGAGGTGCTCCAGGCTGCGCTCGGCCTCCTTCTCGGGGTCGGCGCTGCCGGGATTGAACTTGGTCGTGACGAAGACCTCCTCGCGTGGCACTCCGCTGTCGGCCAGCGCGCGCCCGACGCTCTCCTCGTTGCCGTACGCCTGCGCCGTGTCGATGTGCCGGTAGCCGAGCTCGAGCGCCCATCGAACCGAGCTCTCGGCCTCGTCCCCGGGCCTCACCTGCCAGACGCCCAGGCCGAGCAGGGGCATGTCGCTCCCATCGGAGAGCTTGCGCGTGGGCGTCATCGGGGCAGCCCCCGCTCGCGGGCGGCCGCACGCAGCAGGTCGAGGTACTCCGGGCTCGGCTCCACCTGGTCGGGCTCCTTGTCGATGACCTCGTACGCCACCGCCGCACGGCGCTCCCCCTCGTACTCGACCTTGACCGAGCGGCGGCGATAGGCGAAGCCCTCCCCCTCCTTCTGGTCCAGGCGGTCGAGCTCCTCGTCGGCGATCTCATACACGACGCCCCATACGCTCTCCCCCGGCGCCGGCACGATGTCGGCCGCCCCGCCGCGCCAGCGGATCGAGCGGCGGCGCAGCTCGATCCGGAAGCCGTCCAGGCGGGCCGGGCCCAGGTAGCGGTGGTCGGGACACCAGGCCTGCATCTCCGAGCTCGCCATGTTGCTCCCGTAGGCGAACAGCAGCGTCACGGCAGCACCGCGGCGATCCGGCTGACGGCCTCGTCGATCTCTTCCTCCGACACCGTCAGCGGCGGGAGCAGGCGCACGGTGTCCGGACCGGTCGCGTTCGCGACGAGGCGTTGCTCGAGCAGCAGTTGCCGGGCCACTTCGGGGGCTCTCGCCACGTGGAAGGCGAGCATCAGCCCCTCGCCGCGGACGTCGAGGTCGGGGTCGAGAGCCCGAAGGCCGTTCGCGAGCCGCTCGCCCTTGCTGGCGACCCCCTCCAGGAACGCCGGGTCGTCTACCACCTCCAGCACCGCGTTGGCCGCGGCCGAGACGACCGGCCCGCCGGCGAAGGTCGAGCCGTGGTCGCCGGGCTCGAACACGGCGGCGAGCTCCGGCGAGCTGATCGTCGCGCCGATCGGCAGGCCGTTCGCGAGCCCCTTGGCCACCGCCATCACGTCCGGGCGGATCCCTGCCCGCTGCCAGGCCCAGAGCGCCCCGGTGCGGCCCATCCCGCACTGGATCTCATCGAACACCAGCAGCGCGCCGTGCTCGTCACACGCCTCGCGCGCCTCGGCCAGCAGCTCCGGCGGCGTGGGGTGGATGCCGGACTCCCCCTGGATCGGCTCGATGATCACCGCCGCCGTGCGCTCGGAGACGGCCTCGCGCAGGCCGTCCCCGCGAGGAACGGTCTTGAACCCCGGCACGAGCGGAGCGAACGGCGCCTGCTTCGCCTCCTGCGGCGTCGCCGCCAGCGCGCCCATCGTCCGGCCGTGGAAGGCACCCTCCAGCACCACGAACTCGCCGCCCGGCCGCCGCTTGCGCGCCAGCTTGATCGCGCATTCGATCGCCTCCGCACCGGAGTTCGTGAAGAAGACCCTGCCGCCGAGCGACGAGTCGGCCAGGCGCTTGGCCAGCCGCAGGCCGGGCTCCGTGTAGTACAGGTTGCCCACGTGCATGAGACGGCCGGCCTGCTCGCGCACCGCCTCCACGACCGCGGGATGGCAGTGGCCGATCTGCGTCACCGAGATCCCCGCCAGGAAGTCGAGGTACTCGTTGCCCTCGTCGTCCCACAGCCGCGTGCCCTCGCCGCGCACGAACTCGACCGGGTTGCGCGCGTAGGTGCTCATCAGCGCGTCGCGCTCGAGCGACTGGAGCTCGGACAGCGTCACGGCCAGAGCTTGGAGCCGATGCCCTCGTCGGTGAACAGCTCGAGCAGCAGCGAGTGCGGCTGGCGTCCGTCGACGATGTGCGCCGCGCTGACGCCCCTGTCGAGCGCGTGCAGGCACGCCTCGAGCTTGGGACGCATGCCCCCGGCTGCCTCCGACAGGCGCTTGCGGACCTCGTCGGCGGTGGCCTCGGAGATCTTGGTGGCGGGATCGTCGGCGTCGGCGCGCCAGCCTTCGACGTCGGTCAGGAACACCACCTTGAAGGCGCCCAGCGCGGCCGCCACCGCCCCGGCTGCGGCGTCCGCGTTCACGTTGTACGAGTTCCCCTCGGTGTCCGCGCCGACCGACGCCACCACCGGGATGTAGTCCTCCGCGATGTGGAGCAGCACGTCCACGTCGACGTTCTCGATCTGGCCGACGAAGCCGATGTCGGTCTCTCCGGCGGCGAGCTGCTTGCGCACGGCGAACAGGCGGCCGTCGTCCCCGCAGAGCCCGACCGCCGGCTGCCCGTAGCGGTTGATGCGCAGCACGATGTCCTTGTTCTGCTTCCCGACCAGCACCATCTTCGCCACCTCGACGGTGGCCTCGTCGGACACCCGCAGGCCCTCCACGAAGCGCACCTCCATACCGAGCCGTTCCATGTACTTCGTGATGTCGGGGCCGCCGCCGTGCACGACCACCGGGTTCATCCCGACGTACTTGAGGAGCACGACATCGCGCGCGAACTCCTCCCTGAGCTCCGGGTCGGTCATCGCGGCGCCGCCGTACTTGATCACCACCGTGCGCCCGTGAAACTCGCGGATGTACGGGAGGGCCTCGAGGAGGGTGGCGACGTCGCGCATGTCAGCTCGTGTAGGTCGCGTTGAAGCGGACGTACTCCTCGGACAGGTCGCTGAAGAAGACCTCCGTCTCGCCGCCCTCACCGGGGAGCGTGAGCACCAGCTCCACCTCGTTGTGCTCCATCTTCGCCTCGAGCTCGCGGAGCT
>DATACN010000307.1:0-3169 GCA_036258995.1 Thermoleophilaceae bacterium
ACCGGGCGAGCCGCTCCAGCCCGAGCGCATAGAGGGCGTCGCCGGCCAGCAGGCGCAGGTCATCGTCCATCCCCGCGAACACTCGCGGGCGCCCGTAGTGCATGAGATAGCCCTCGTACACGGCCTCCAATACGAAGAGTCGCTCCGGGGCGAGAAGGTTCCCGTCGAAACGGGGTGGACCCGGTTCGGCGACGGCGTGGGCCGCGAGGGCGGGGCCGGCGGCGGCGCCAAGGTCGCCAAGTACGCTCACGCGAGCGACTCCCGCGCGGCCTCGAGCGTGCGGTCGATCTCCGCCTCGGAGTGGGCCAGCGAGGGGAACCACGCCTCGAACTGGGACGGCGGCAGGTAGATCCCGCGCTCGAGCATGGCGCGGCAGAAGGCGGCGTGGGCATCCAGGTCGCATTCGCGCGCCGAGGCGTAGTCGGTGGGCGGCTCGGGCGAGAAGAAGAGCGTGACGAGCCCTGTGGTCCAGGCCACGCAGGCGGAGGCGCCGGCTTCGGCCACCACCGACTCGAGGCCGCCGGCCAGGGCCGCCGAGAGCTCGTGCAGGCGCTCGTAGGCGGTCGCGTCGAGCAGCCGCAGCGTGGCCAGCCCGGCCGCGGTGGCGAGCGGGTTGCCCGACAGCGTGCCCGCCTGGTAGACGTCGCCGGCGGGCGCGACTCGCTCCATCAAGCTCCGGGGCCCCGCGTAGGCGGCGGCCGGCAGCCCGCCGCCGAGGACCTTGCCGAGCACCGTCAGGTCGGGTGCGATGCCCTCGCGCTCCTGGGCCCCGCCGGCCGCGACGCGAAAGCCGGAGATGACCTCGTCGAACACGAGCAGAGCGCCGTTGGCGTCGGCCGCCTCGCGCAGGAAGCCGAGGAAGCCGTCCCGGGGCCGCACGAGGCCCATGTTGGCGGGATAGGGCTCGCACAGCAACGCGGCGAAGTCGCGCCCGGCGAGCGCCGCCTCGACCGCCTCCCGGTCGTTCCAGGGCACCACCACGGTGTCCGCCGACTGGGCCCCCGTCACGCCCGGGCTGGCGGGTATGGCCTGGGTGGCCAGGCCCGAGCCGGACTCGGCCAGCAGCCCGTCGACGTGCCCGTGGTAGGCGCCGGCGAACTTCAGGACCGTGTCGCGCCCGGTCGCGGCGCGGGCCAGCCGGATGGCGCTCATCGCCGCCTCGGTGCCGGAGGACGTCATGCGCACCATCTCGGCCGCGGGCACCCGCTCGGCCACCTCGGCGGCGAGCTCGACCTCCGCCTGCGTGGGCGCCCCGAAGCTGGTCCCGGCGCCCGCGGCGGCGGTGACCGCGGCGACCACGTCGGGATGGGCGTGCCCGGCGATCAGCGGCCCCCACGACATGACCCAGTCGACGTACCGGTTGCCGTCGACGTCGACCAGCTCGGGCCCCTCTCCGCGCGCGACGAACACGGGGTCGCGCCCGATCGCCTGCATCGCCCTGACCGGCGAGTTGACCCCGCCCGGCAGCAGCCCGAGCGCTCGCTGGTAGAGCTCCGCGGAGCGCGCGGCGGGCTCTACGCGTGCTCCGCTTCCCACCTCTTGTGGTCGTCCGTGAAGTAGAGGAGCCGGATCTTCTTGAACTCGGTCGAGGAGTAGAGCGTGCGGCGCTCCTCGATGCCGGTCTCGGCCGCGATCGAGTCGAGGATGGCGTCGCACTCCTCCTTCGAGCGGCCGTGGGCCATCGTGAAGAGCGAGTAGGGCCAGTCGGAGTAGGTGGGCCGCTGGTAGCAGTGCGAGATGCCGCGGAAGGAGGCCATGCGCGGGCCCAGCTCGAGCATGCGCTGCTCGGGGACCTTCCAGACCCCCATGCCGTTGGCGGAGAACCCCGCCCGGCGGTGGAAGAGGATGGCCGCCACTCGCCGCAGCGCCTTGCGCTCGCTCATCGACTCGAGCTGCTCGAGCAGCCGCTCCTGGGTGATCCCGAGCTGCTCCGCTGCCGGCTCGTAGGGCTCGGACACGATCGGCATGTCGCCCTGGAGGGCGCGGATGACTGCGACGTCGAGCTCCGACAGCTCGATCGCATCGGGCTCCTTCGGCTCCTCCACCACGCCGGCGCTGGCGAGAGCCTCGGTGTCGCCCTCCATCTCCAGGTCCATCCTGATCTTGAACAGCCGCAGCGTGGGTAGCTGGCGCACGGACTCCGCGCCTGTCAGGCCTTGGAGCACCTCGAGCGTGCCCTCCAGCCCCAGTCGCGACTCCGGCTCGGTGGCGATCGTGAACCACAGGTTGAAGTCGTGGTTTCGCAGGTAGTTGTGCGAGACCCCTGGATGCGAGTTGATGACCTTCGCGGCACGGTGGGGGTGCTCGGGGTCGACCTTCGCCGCGACCAGCATCGACTTGTAGCCGAGCACGCGGGTGTCGAAGATCGGCGTCACCTGGCGGATGATCCGGTCGTCGATCAGCCTCTGGACCCGCCGCAGCGCCTCGTCCTCCTCGATCTCGGCCAGCCTCGCGACCTCGGCGTAGGGACGCCGGACCAGCGGGAAGCTCCCCTGCATCAGGTTCAGCAACTTGCGGTCGAGGTCGTCGAGCGGCACCGCTGCGCCGCCCTTGCGGGAACGGACCTTGGCTACCGCAGCCACCCGGCCACGTCCTTGGCGTGGTAGGTGATGACGATGTCGGCACCGGCCCGCCGGATCGCGGTGAGCGCCTCGAGGACCGCCGTTCGCTCGTCGAGGTAGCCGGCCGCGGCGGCGGCCTTGATCATCGAGTACTCGCCGCTGACGTTGTAGGCGGCCACCGGCACGCGGGTCGCCTCCTTGACGCGGCGAATCACGTCGAGGTACGGCAGCGCGGGCTTCACCATCACGACATCGGCGCCCTCCTCCACGTCGAGCAGCGCCTCGCGCACCGCCTCGTCGGCGTTGGCGGGATCCATCTGGTAGGTGCGGCGGTCGCCGAAGGCTGGCGCCGAGTCGGCCGCCTCGCGGAAGGGCCCGTAGAAGGCCGAGGCGAACTTGGCCGAGTAGGCCACGATCGGCAGGTCCTTGAAGCCCTCTGAGTCGAGCTGTGAGCGCAGCGCGCCGACCCGCCCGTCCATCATGTCGCTCGGCGCCACGGCGTCGGCCCCGGCTCCGCCATGCGAGATGGCCGTCTTCGCGAGCAGTTCGAGGGTGACGTCGTTGTCGACCTGGCCGTCCTCGCGGATCACGCCGCAGTGGCCGTGCGA
>DATACN010000308.1:0-1563 GCA_036258995.1 Thermoleophilaceae bacterium
CCTCGAGGCCGACGAGAAGCGCTCCCTGCTGCGGCGGCTCTCCGAGGTCGAGGCGCTCGAGAGCTACCTGCACAAGGCGTTCCTCGGCAAGAAGCAGTTCTCGATCGAGGGGCTCGACGCGCTCGTCCCGATGCTCGACGAGACCATCGAGCTGTCGGCCGAGGCCGGCGCTCGCGAGGTGATCCTCGGCATGGCCCACCGCGGTCGCCTGAACGTGCTCGCCCACACCGTGGGCCGCCCCTACGAGTCGATCCTGGTGGAGTTCGAGGGCGAGCAGACGCTCTCGGCCGACACGGCGGCGCCGGAGGGCGGGACCGGCGACGTGAAGTACCACTACGGCGCGTCCGGCATCTACAAGACAGGGGCGGACAAGCGGATCACGGTCTCGCTTTCGCACAATCCGAGCCACCTGGAGTACGTGAACCCGATCATCGAGGGCCGTGCCCGCGCCGACCAGACGAGCCGCAAGGCGCGCGAGCTGCTGCACGACCCGTCGGCGGTGATACCGGTGCTGATCCACGGCGACGCCGCCTTCCCGGCCCAGGGCATCGTGGCCGAGACGCTCAACCTGCAGGCGCTCGAGGGCTACAGCACCGGCGGCACCCTGCACCTGATCGCCAACAACCAGCTCGGCTTCACCACCGATCCGCAGGAGGGGCGCTCGACGCGCTACGCCTCGGACCTGGCGAAGGGCTTCGACATGCCGATCATCCACGTCAACGCCGACGACGTGGAGGCGTGCATCAGCGCCGTGCGCCTGGCCATGGACTTCCGCCAGACCTTCGGGCGCGACGCGCTGATCGACCTGATCGGCTACCGCCGCTTCGGCCACAACGAGACCGACGAGCCCGCCTACACCCAGCCCTTGATGTACGAGCGCATCAAGGAGCACCCGCCGGTCCGCAAGATCTACGCGGAGCGGCTGGCGAAGGACGGCGTCGTCTCGGCCGAGGACGCGGAGCAACTGGCCGCCGCGGCCTACCAGGAGGTCGCCGACGCCCATACCGAGCTGAAGGAGTCGCTGGGCGGGGCGCCCGACACCGGCCAGCACGAGCTCGACCGCACGATGAGCCGCGAGCCGCGCACCACGCTGCCGCTCGAGACCCTGCGCACGATCAACGAGCAGCTGCTGCGGACCCCCGATGGCTTCAGCGTTCACCGCAAGCTGCAGCCGCTCCTCGAACGCCGGCGCAAGGTGTTCGAGGAGGGCGAGCGGGTCGACTGGGCGCACGCCGAGGCTCTGGCCTTCGCCTCGCTGCTGGCCCTTGGCGCGTCGGTCCGCCTGACCGGCCAGGACACCGAGCGCGGCACCTTCTCGCAGCGCCACCTCGTGCTGCACGACGCGAAGACCGGAGACGAGTGGTGCCCGCTCAAGGAGCTGCGCGACGCGGTGGCGCCGTTCGAGCTCCACAACAGCCCGCTGTCGGAGTCAGGCTGCCTCGGCTTCGAGTACGGCTACTCGGTGCAGGCGCCCGACACGCTCGTCTTGTGGGAAGCGCAGTTCGGCGACTTCGTCAACTCGGCCCAGGTGATCGTCGATCAATTCCTCGTATCGGGCCTGGC
>DATACN010000309.1:0-9580 GCA_036258995.1 Thermoleophilaceae bacterium
CCACGTTGCCGTTGCCGATCACCACCGCGCGCCGCCCGGACAGGTCGAACTCGAGCTCGCGGTAGTCGGGGTGGCCGTTGTACCAGGCCACGAACTCCGTGGCGGCCCAGCTTCCGGACAGGTCCTCGCCCGGGATGCCGAGCGACTTGTCGGTCTGGGCGCCGGTGGCGTAGACCACGGCCGTGTAGTGGCGCATCAGCTCCGCGTGCGAGACGTCGGTGCCGACCTCCACGTTGCCCAGGAAGCGGCAGCCGCGCGCGAGCGTCTGCGCGTCGAAGGTGTCCTCCAGCCGCTTGATCTCCTGGTGGTCGGGCGCCACTCCCCCTCGCAGCAGCCCCCACGGCGTCGGCAGCCGCTCGAGCAGGTCGATCTCGACGTCGCCGGTCGCCCTCAGCAACGAGGCCGCGGCGAACGCGCCGGCCGGTCCGGCCCCCACGATCGCCACCCGCGGCCGCTCGCCAGCCATCATGCCGCGGTGCGCTCCGCGGTGCTCCCCTCCCGGGCGAAGAACTCCGCGTTGAGCTCGAGCGCGTACTTGAACTTCTCGGGGATCTCGAAGTCGGCGAAGATCGCGTCGACGGGGCAGGCCTCGACGCAGGCGTCGCAGTCGATGCAGACCTCGGGATCGATGTAGAGCTGCTCCACCTCCTCGAAGTCCGGCGCCCCCGGCTTGGGATGGATGCAGTCCACGGGGCAGACCTCGATGCAGGAGTCGTCCTTGATGCAGCTGCCGGCTATCACGTACGTCATGGGCCCGGAAGGCTAGGGACTCAGGACCGGATGTCCGTGACGACCCAGCTGTCGCCCTGACGGCGAAGGGAGACCGAGTCGCCGCTCCCGAGCACGACCCGCCCGCGGTCACCGGAGGCCCGGACCCGCTCGAAGGACAACTCGTCGGAGCCGGGCAGTTGCGAGAGATCGATGCCCGCCCGGTCCGCGCAGGCCTCGGCCGCCTCGGGTCCGCTGCCCTGCGGCTGGCCAAGCGCGTGACACACGCCGGCGCCGTCGCGGATCTCGGCGGACTCGATCAGCAAGGCCACCACCTGCTGGATCGCGGCGAGGTCGCGCCGCGGAGGCCGCGTCGGCGTGGTCTCGGTCTCTCGCGGCGTAGGGGCGGTCTCAGTCTGCGTCTCGGTCTGCGGCTCGGTCGGCGCGGTGGTCTGCCTGGCCTCCTCGCCGGGCGGCGCATCATCGTCGCCCCCGGCCACAATCAGGGCGACAACGAGGCCGAGGACCAGTGCCGCCAGGCCGGCCGCGATGGCCCGGCGGTGGGGATGCTCAGCCATGAGCCGGCTCCAGGGTGCGCTCGGGCTCCCAGCTGCAGAGGGCCGGCTGGCCCGGGCAGTCGGCGCAGAGCTCGCGGTGGGGCTGCGGCGTGGGCTCGAAGCGGGCCTCGGCCAGGCCGCGCGCCAACTCGAGCAGCTCGCCTTCGAGCCGGTCGGCGTCGGAGGCCGCATAGGTCTCTGACACCGGCTCGTCCGGTCGCTCCAGCAGCACGTAGGCGACCTCGACCTCCGGCGCGCCGCCCCGCAGGGCCGCCAGCGCGTAGATCAGGCGCTGGGTCGCGTAGGCCTCGTCGACAAGCTCGTCCGGCGAGGCGCCGTCGAGCGGGTCGCTCTTGTAGTCCACCACCAGGGTCCGGCCATTCTCCACGGCATGCACGTCAACGACGCCGTTCACGAGCAGGCTGCGTCCGGCCGCCTCGGGCGGGGCCAGCGAGAACGAGAACGGAAGCTCGGTGCGTACCCGGTCGGCCTGGCCCAAGCGCGCGCAGAGGGCCGAGGCGCAGAAGCCGGCGACGAGCGAGCGCAGATCGGCCACGTCCTCGTCGCGCGGCTCGAGCCCCTGGCGCGCGATGGCCGCCGCGATCTCCTCGTCCGCCGGAGGCTGCGGCCGTTCGAAGTCGAGCCCCTCGAGCAGCTCGTGGACGATGCTCCCCCGCGCCAGCGCCGGCAGGCCCTCGGGAGCGGGAAGCTCCGGCAGCGCGGAATGCTCCACGTCGCGCCGCGGCAGCCCGAGCGTCCGCTCGAGGTAGAAGCGGTAGCCGCAGCGGCGGTAGGCCTCGAGCGCCGAGTAGCTCAGGCGGCTGACCGGCATGGCCCGCGGCGCCGGAACCGCCCCCAGCTCCAGCGGAGCCTGCTCGAAGCCGGCCTCGGCGGAAGGCATCGGGCGCACCGGCGCGCGATCGGCCTCAGACAGAAGCTCGTCCAGCGTGGCCGGGACGCACCGCTGCCAGCGCACGGCGACCTCCCGGCCCTCCCACTCGTCCACGTGCAGCCCGCTCGCCCCTTCGCCGGGCAGGTCCGGGCACAGACCGCGCCAGACCCAGCGCATCGGCTCGCACAGAGCCCCCGCGGCGGGCCGCTTCTCCAAGTCGGTCGCCCCGCTGAAGATCAGGTGCTCCTGGGCGCGGGTCGCCGCCACGTAGAAGATCCGGCGCTCCTCATCCTCGGAGGCGGCCTTCTGCTCGGCCTTGATCCGGTCGAGCTCCTCGGTGTTCACCGCCCCGCCGCCGAGCGACGCCAAGCGCAGCCCGACCTCGCCGGCATCCGAGATCCGCAGCGAGCCGAACTCCTCCCGCCCGTCCTTGCCCAGGTCGGCCACGCACACCACCGGAAACTCGAGCCCCTTGGCCCGGTGGATCGTCATCAGCCGCACGGCGTCGAGCTCCTCGGCCTCGAGCGGCGCCTCGCCCTCACGCGCCTGGATCATGTCGCGCTCCGCCACGAAGTCGATGAAGGCGCGCAGGTCGCGGCCCTCGTCGGCCTCGAACTCGCGCGCCATCCGCATCAGCTTGCGCAGGTTGGCCATACGGCGGTCGCCCGCGGGCAGCGACAGGATGTGGGTGTCGTAGCCGGTGGCGGTGACCGCCCGGTCGATCAGCGTCTCCAGCGAGACCTGCGGAGCAGCACGCCGCTCCGCCGAGAACAGCTCGACGAAGCGCTCGACCCGCGGCCGGTCGTCCTCGGGCAGAAGCTCCATAAGCCCGTCCGGCTCGCGCAGCGTCCACCAGGGATCGCGTCCCACCCGCCTCGACTCGAGCGCCAGCAGCGCCACGGCATCGAGCGACGCGCCCACCAGCGGCGAGGCCAGCAGCGAGTACAGAGCCAGCTCGTCGAGCGGGTTCGCGAGCGCCGCCAGCCAGTGGCGCAGGTCCCCCACCTGCTGCTGCGACCAGTAGCCGCGCCCGCCCACCACGTGTGTCCGCACGCCGCGCTCCTCGAGCGCGCGCTCGTACACCGACATGTGCGTCGTGGCGCGCAGCAGCAGTACCACGTCCTTGAGCTCGAACGGACCGTCCGGCCCCGTCAGCTCGTCCACCCGCTTGGCCAGCAGCCGGGCTTCGGCGGCCCGCCAGGGGGTGGCCGTGCGCAGCCCCGCGCCAAAGGGCTCGGGCTCCTCGCCGAAGTGGTCATCCCAGCGCTGCCTGACCTTCTCGACCACGATCAGCTCGACCGGCGGCTCGACACGCGGCAAGGCCTCCCGCGCGCCGTCCCGCTCGCGCAGCGGCTCGAAGCCCTCGCCCCACAACCGCGAGAAGACCAGGTCGACCGCATCGAGCACCTCTCCCCGGCTTCGGAAGTTCACCGTCAGGCTCTCCGCCCGCTCGCGCCCGGCCGCCTGCCCGTGCTGCTCGCGGAACACGTCCACGTCGGCGTGGCGGAAGCCGTAGATCGACTGGTTCTCGTCGCCGACCAGGAACAGGTTGTCGCGCGAGAGCAGCTCGAACAGCTCGTGCTGGAGCGGGTTCACGTCCTGGAGCTCGTCCACGAGCACGTGGGCGAAGCGGCCGGCGTAGGACCCCCGCACCCCGGGATCGTGCGCGAGCAGGTCTCGCGCCACCAGCTCCAGGTCCTCGAAGTCGAGCCCCGAGCGCGCCCGCTTGAGCCGCTCGTAGCACGCCCCGTACAGCTCGAGCAGCGAGCGCAGCAGCGTGTGGTCGGCGTGCTGGCGCTGGGCCGCGCAGAGCTTGGCGTAGGCCGCGAGTGCTTCGCGGTACTCCTCGCAGGCATGTCCCTCGAGCGCGCGGGCACCCGCGGCGAAGGACAGCTTCTCCAGGTCGCCAGGGTCGGCCAGGGCGCCGGGCGCGAGCCCCTCCAGCAACCGGCCGCAGCGCTCCAGCCGCTCGACGGCCTCGAGCACCCGCTTGCCGTTCTCGCTCCCGAGCTCGCGCAGCGCTGCCGCCGCGGCCTGCTCGAGCCGCTCACGCTCTCCGGCCGGCGCGGGCGGGGTCGACTCAGGGAGGCTCGGGTGGCGCTCGCCGCGGCTTCGCAGCCGCGAGTACGCGGTGCGGACCATGTCCCGCAGGCGGTCGGGCGTGTAGGCGGCGGCCATCTCCAGCCGGGCCGGATCCTGGCCCTCTCCCAGGAAGTCCCCGAGTGCGCGGTCGAAGGCGTCGAGGCCCAGGCGCTCGGCCTCGAGCTCGTCGAGGACACGGAAGTCCGGATCGATCCCGGCGCTCAAAGCGTGCGCCCGCAGCACTCGCGCGCAGAGGCCGTGGATGGTCGAGATCCACGCCCGCTCGGCGTCGCGCGCCAGGTCGCGCCGGCCAAGGTCGATCAGCCGCCGGCGCACCCGCGAGCGCATCTGCGACGCGGCCTTCTTGGTGAAGGTGATGGCCAGGATGGCGTCGACCGCGACTCCGTCCTCGAGCACCGCGGAGACGAAGCGCTCCACCAGCACCGACGTCTTGCCGGTCCCCGCCCCGGCGCGCACCAGCAGCGGCCCGTCGCGGCGGTCGATCGCCCGCCGCTGCTCGTCGGTGAACTCGCGCGGCGCCGTCATTCCTCCACCCGGCAGATCGAGGGATACGAGCAGCCGCCGTTCCAGGCGCAGGTGTCGGGCGTGCAGGCCAGCTCGCCGCGCCGCAGCCGCTCGGCGGTATCGGCGATGCGCTCGCGCGCCCACTCGAGGCGGCCCTCGAACTCGTCCGGCGCCAGGCGGTCGTTGTCGTAGAAGTCCGATCCGAGGGCGGGCAGCCCCGCGGCCACCATCCCGCGCGGGCGGCGCTCGGCGCCACCGAGGGGGACGTACACGGCGCCCGCCGGCCGGAGCTCGAGCAGCCGCTGGGCGGCCAGCATGTAGAGGGCGGCCTGGAAGCGATTCTCCTTGTCCCAGCTCGCGACCTTGTAGCGGTCGGCCGACCTGCCGCTCTTGTAGTCGCGCACGAGCAGGTGGCCGTCCCAGGTATCGACCCGGTCGATCCGCCCGCGCAACCTCACACCCCCCACGTCGACGTCGTCGAACTCGTATTCGAGATGCTCGGGCTCGAACTCGCCATCCGACTCGGCGTCGTGGCGCAGGTAGCGCAGCAGGTCGAACTCGAGGCGCCGCACCGCCGCGCGCACCCGGGTCTGCTTCGGCGAGAGCCTGAACTCCGCGCGGTGCTCGCGGAGCTCCTCCAGCAGGATCCGCTCTGCGGTGGGGAGGTTGGCCGGGGTCACCCGCCGGTCGCCGGTCTCCTCGCGAAGGCGTCGATAGGTGCTGTGCAGCACCGCGTGGGCATAGCTGCCCCGCACCATCTGCTCGGGGTCGGGCTCGAGCCCGTCCGGGCGAAGCACGTCCTCCACAAGCCACTTGACCGGGCAGTCGGCGAAGTGCTCGAGCGCTCCCGCCGAAAGCGCGCCGCGCTCCTCGAGCTTGGCGAGCAGCGCCTCCGCGCTCAAGGGCTCGGGGCAGCGGTCCTCGCGCCGCGGGCCGGTGCGGGCCAGCGCCCGCTCCCACTCCCGCGTGGTCGGCGCGGCGTCGGCCGGCCAGGTGACGTCCGACAGCGAGCGGCGCTTCGGCTCCATCGGACGGAACAGGTCGCGCGCGTCGTCCACGAAGAACGACTCCGCCTGCGGGTTGCCCTCCTCGTCGCAGTAACGCGAGCTCAGCACCAGCAGGCGCTCGGCCCGCGAGGCGCAGACGTAGAACAGGTAGCGCTCGCGGTCGAGCTGGTCCTCGCGCAGCGCCAGCCGCAGGCCCGAGGCCCTTGCGATCTCGCGCCGGTCCTCGTCGGTCAGGAACGGCTCGGCGGCGGACTGGCGGGGGAACTCGTCCTCCTGCAGGCCGCAGAGGAAGACCGCGTCGAAGCGGCGGGCGCGGATCGCGCCGGGGTGGGCGACCTGAACCCGGTCCGGCTGTGGGTTCTCGCCCACGTGCACGTTCAGGTCGGCCAGCGTGTCGTGCACCCGCTGCGGGGTCAGCTCCATCCCGGCAGTGGCCGCCGCGCCGAGCTCGCGCAGGGCGCCGCGGGCGAAGCGGAAGGCGCGCGCGTCGTCGGTCTCGGCGCCCGAGAGCACGGCCGCCTGCCGACGGTAGGGGGCCACGAACAGGCGCTCGAGCTGGCGGTCGAGCTCTTCTGTGAGCGCCTCGACGCCGCGGGCCTCGCGCAGGCGGTCGATCTCCTCGAGCTCGAAGCGCTCGCGCTCCCAGACGTCGCGCGCCTGGCCTGCCGTCTCGGCGCCCTCGCGGCGAGCCTGGCTCTCGAGCCTGTCCGCGAGCGCGGGCTGGGCGAGCTTGCCGGGCGTGCGGAGCCAGGCCAGGAGGTCCTCGGCGCTCCCGTCGAGCAGGGCGCAGCGGATCAGGGCCAGCAGGCCCCGCCCCAGCCCGGTGTGAGGCAGCTTGACCGAGCGGTCGAGGGAGTAGGGAATGCCGTAGGCGCCGAAGACCTGCTCGATCAGCGACGCGTAGCGGCTCGGGGACCGGAACACGACGGCCACGTCGCCCGCCCGTACGCCGTCGTCGCGCAGCAGCCTCAGCACCTCGGCCGCCATCAGCTCCACCTCGGCGCGCTCGCCGCCGGCGCTGTGGAGCCGTACTGCCGGCCCCGGCTCGACCGGCTCGCGCTCAGGCGGCTCGAACAGCGCCCGCTCGAGGTGATGGAGCGCCTCGCGCGACTCGTCGGCGTAGTGGTCGGAGATCGGCGGCAGCGACACGGTGCGCTCGGCGATCTGGGACAGCTCGGCGTGCGTGGTCGCCACGGCACGGAAGGCCAGCCGCCCCGGCTCGAACGGCAGCGAGACGACCACCGGCACGCCGCAGTGGGTCGCGAGCGTCTCGAGGGCGTCGCGCTCCACCGGCGTGAAGTCGTCGAAGCCGTACACGTACACGGGGGTCTCGCCCCACCTGGCCGGCTCGCGCCGCAGCGCGTCGACGGCCCGCCAGGCGAAGAGGTCCGGGTCGGCCAGGCCGGCTGCTTCGAGCCGCTCGCGGTAGAGGCGGTAGACGGCCGCCACCTCCTCGGCGTACTGGCGGCGCGGGCCGTCCACGGTCCAGTCGCGGAGCGCGCGGATGAAGCGCGGCGGGTCGACCATCGCCCGCTCGAGCTCACCCACCAGGCGTACGGCGGCCCGGACGAATCCCGGCTGCGCGGCCGACTCGGCCAGCACGCTCAGCCTGGCGTCTCGCACGGCCTGCTCCACGATCAGCTCGCGCTGGAGCGGCGAGGCCACTCGCTCGCCGTAGCCCGCGCGGGCCGCGATCGTCGAGAACAGGCGCTGGAAGCGCTGCACCCGGGCGCCGAAGACCGCCCCGCGCTCGGCCAGCTCGCGCTGGGCGTGCTCGACGTCGCCGAAGGCCGGCACCACCAGGATCGGCTCGTTGTCGAGCCGCTCGCGCAGGCCGCCGAGCACCTCCCCCGCCTTGGCCGAGTTGGCCGGGCCGGTGACGAGCGTCAGCGGCAAAGCGCGCCGCGCTCCGCCGCGCTGGCGAGCGCCTGTGCGTAGCGGGCGGCCGGCAGCATGACCGGCGCCTCCTGGAGCTCCCAGCCCCGTCCCGGCCGCTCGATCCAGCGGGCGACGCGCAGCCGCCCGCCGTCCACGACCTCGACCCGCAGCTCGTCGCGCAGCTCCCCGGTCCGCCCAGGCGACCTCCCGAAGCCCTCCGCCCCGGGCACCGCGTCGCCCGAAGAGGCGAGCATCTCCCGCGCCTCCTCCTCGGGCAGGACTCCGCGCTCGGCCGCGGAGGCCAGCAGATCCGGCAGGTCGGCAGCCGCCAGGACCGGCGCGCGGCGCTGGATGCGGCCCGCCGCCCATGCGGCCAGGCGCAGCCCGCCCGGCACGCGCTCGAGCCGGACCTCGTAGGTGCCCTCATCGTGCTCGTACGGGCCGGCGATGCCGTACGGCCCCTTGACCTCCGGAGCCACGGCCACGGCGCCCGCCCGCCGGCGGGCGGGCCCGGCGCCTGAGCGGGGCGCCCGCGTCGGTGTGGAGGCGCCGCGGCTCTGGTCGAGCACGGTCCCCTTCGCGCAGATAGGGCACTCGGCCGTGAAGCGGTTGTGGCGGCAGATCAGCGGCACGGTCCACCAGAGTAGACCCGGGCTGCGACGATGGCGGGGTGATCACTTCGATCGTCTCCGACATCCATCTGGGGACTCTCGAGGGCTTCGACCTGGCCCGTTCGGGCGAGGCCGGGGAGCGGCTCATCGAGTCCGTCTCGGAGGCAGATCGGGTCATCGTGCTCGGGGACCTGCTGGAGTTGCGCGAGCGCCCACTGCGGGCAGTGCTCGACGCGGCACGTCCGGCCATCGAGCGCATCGGCCGGGCCACGGCGGGACGGCGGCTGACCCTCGTCCCGGGAAACCACGACTACGGTCTCGCGGCTCCGTGGCTCTCGCAGGCCCGGCTCGAGGGCGCGGACCTGGGCCCCGAGCAGGAGTGGCGAGTGGGGCCCGAGGACGGCCTGGCGGGCCGCCTCGCCGAGTGGATGCCCGACACCGAGCTGACCGTCGCCTATCCCGGCTTCCGGCCACGACCCGACGTCTATGTGACCCATGGCCACTACCTGGATGCCCACCTCACGGTGCCCCGGGTCGAATCGATCGCCGCCGCCTTGATCGGCCGGGTCGCGGGCCGCACCGATCCACATTCGGTCGCCGACCACGAGGCCATGCTGTCGCCGCTGTACTCGCTGCTCGACTCGCTCGGCCAGCACGCGGCGCCGAACACCCTGAAAAGCGGCACCAGTCTCTCGCGCCGTGTCTGGGCGCAGGTCAACGGCAGCGGGCAGGGCGGCGCGGCCGGCTTCCTTCTCGGGCGCGTGGCCATCCCCGGTGCGGTCGTGGCGCTCAACGCGGCTGGAGTCGGTCATTTCCGCTCCGATCTGACGGGGCAGGAGCTGCGCAGGGCGGGACTGCAGGCCATGCGGACCGTTGTCGGGCGGACCGGCGTCCGGGCCGACTACGTGGTCTTCGGCCACACCCACCGGGCCGGGCCGCTACCGGGCGACGACCCTGCCGAATGGGCGCTCGGCGAGGGCTCGAGCCTCGTCAACAGCGGTAGCTGGCTGCACGAGCCGGTCCTCCTCGGCGAGGACCCTGAGTCGAGCCCCTACTTCCCGGGCACCGTGGTGCGCCTGCGCGAGGAAGGCCCCCCGGACTTGGACGGCGCCTTGCGCGGCTTTGCCTTGCCGTCGTCGGCGGCAGCCTGAGCGCCGTCTCCGTCCCCAGCCCCGGCGCCTTCCTCGGCGGCCGCGGCGGCGCCGTCGCCGCCCGCGTCCGCGGCCTGCTCCTTGGGAGGCTCCTTCGCCCAGTCCTCGTCGAAGTCGACCCGCCACTTGCCGTCGGCGTCCTGCTCGAGCTTGAGCTTGGCGCGGAAGG
>DATACN010000310.1:0-7734 GCA_036258995.1 Thermoleophilaceae bacterium
GCCAGCTCCCGGCCATTGCCGCCGAGCTCCAGGTCGGGGTGGTCCGGCCCGCGCAGCAGGTAGAGCACGCCGTCCGTGGTGAGGCGGGGGTCGACCGAGCGTCGAAGCAGTGGCCTCAAGGTCGATGCACCCCGCTGGGGATCAGGGCCCGGCCGCGTCGGGCGCGGCCGGGCCTCGCCCCTTTAGCCGACCTTGCCGCCGGAGAGAACCGGGATCGCCGGCGCCGGCATCTTCTTGATGCTGAGCACGTTCTCTCCCTCCTTTCGTGTCTCGGGATCACTGAAGTCGCGTGACCACGTGCACCGCCTTGGTGTGGTCGTCCTCGTCGAGTGGCTGGGCAAGCTGCCCGTCGTCGTGCTGGCCGTACACGGCGACCAGCCTGAGGCCGGCACGCTCGAGGGCCCGCCCGACCTCCGCCTCTGTGTAGTGCCGCTGCACGTGGCGGCTGAGCCTGCGCGCCCGGCCGGGGCCGCCGCCGTTCACGACCTCGACCGTCGCGCTCGCGAGGCCGCCGGGGCGGAAGTCCGTCGGCGTCCGGCCACGCCACAGCAACGACGCATGGCCGAGGTCCCGTCTGCGCTCCCGGGCGTAGATCGTGCGATAGAGCGCCTGCGTGCTGGTGTCGAAGACCAGCACTCCGCGTGACGACAGGTTGGCGCGGAGTGCCCGAAGGGCGGCTTCGAGCTCGTCCGGGTGGAGCAGGTAGTTGACGACGTCGTTCAGGCAGCTGACGTAGTCGAAGCTGCCGAGCCTCGGCAGCCGCACCAGGTCGGCGCGGACCAGGCGCGCCCTGCCTCCGAGCTTGGCCCTCGCGCGCGCCAGCATCTGCGGGCAGCTGTCGCAGCCCGTGACCTGGTAGCCGAGCTCCAGCAGCGGCTCGGTGCTCTTGCCGGTGCCGCAGCCGGCGTCGAAGGCGAACCTCCCCCGCGGCCGCACCTCGAGCGAGAGCGCTTCCAGCCGCCTGACCCACCCCGCGTAGGCGGGGTAGTCCATGAAGTCGTCGTAATACGGGGCGTAGCCGCTGTAGATCTGGTCGTAGGGGCAGGGCTCAATGGCCATTGACCCCTAGACCGGCATGCCAGTCAGATTAGTTTCATTGAATTAGACTTCACTGATCATGCCGGTTCACAGTCGTGTCGAGGTTCGACAAGACGCCCTGGGACTGGGAGGCCCTTCGTGAGCTGTCATTGCGGGAGGCCAGGCGCGTATTGCGTTCCCAAGACCAGGCTGAGGACGCCGCCCAGGACGCGGTCATCCGCGCCTGGCGCTTTCGCGGGTCCTGCCGGGACCCGCGGGACCCCCGGCCCTGGGTGGCGGCGATCGCCCGGCGCGAGGCACTGCGCCGGGTGGCGAGCAACGGTCGCGACAACCGCGGCCGGGCAAGCGTCGGCGAGATGGACCCGGCGGCCCACGACCAGATCGACCGGACGCCCCTTCGGCTCGATGTCATGAGCGCCGTCAGCTCCCTCTCCCCGGTCGAGCGCCGCCTGCTGGACCTTCGTTACCGTCGTGACCTGACTCAGCGCGCCGTTGCCGCCGAGCTCGGTTTGCCCGAGGGCACCGTTAAGGTCCGGCTCCACCGTCTGAGAGGCCTTCTGAGGGAACGTCTGAAATGAGCACAAGCACCAAGACCGTCAATCCAAAGACCCGCCGCGACAAGTCGAAGGCGCAAGCGCTCGACGAGGCGACGCGGATGGCGAAGGCGCTGTCGCACCCGCTGCGCAGCGTGATCCTGTCTCGCCTCAATGAGCGTGTGGCGAGCCCCAGCGAGCTGGCCGAGGAGCTGGATGCGCCGCTCGGAACGGTGAGCTATCACGTCCGCACGCTGCTGAACCTCGACTGCATCGAGCTCGTCAGCACGCGCCCCAGGCGGGGCGCCGTCGAGCACCACTACCGCGCGATACGGCGGGCGTGGGGCGACGACTCCACGTGGGACCTCCTTCCGCCAAACGCCCGGCGGGGCTTTGCTGCCGAGTGGTTCAAGATGGCCTTCGGCGACGCCCGCGAGGCGCTCGACGCGGGGGGGTTCGACGAGCGCAGCGACTGCAACATGTACTTCAGCCGGTTCGATCTCGACGAGCAGGCCTGGCGGCAGCTCTCGGAGCGGATGAACGAGCTGCTCGAGTACGCCGTCCAGCTCCAGGCCGAGAGCGCCGGGAGGTCGCTCGACGGGGAGCAGGACGGCAAGGTCAAGACAGGCGTGATCCTCGCCCAGTACGAGAGCAAGGACGGCGCTCCCCGGTAGTCGCACAAGGCTCCAGCCGTTTTGGTGTAGAGCCTTTGAGCAATCCGCGGATTTCGTAGACTCCATGCATGGCCCAAGACGCGACGGCGGTCGTCGTCGGTCGCTGGACAGGCACGAATCGCATCCAGGTGAAGCTCGAGGACGGGCGCTACGAGGTGGTGGAGAGCACGGCCAGCAGCGCCGACGAGGTGGAGCCGGGCGACTCCGTGGTCGTCGCGTTCGACCCGGACGGGCAGCCGCTCGAGTGGCGCCCGGCCCCCGCCTAGCGCCGGCGGGCGACGTAGAGCGGGGTGCGGGCGTAGTGATCGTGTAGCACGAACCAGGCCGGCTTCTTTGCGCCGTCGTAGGTGAGGAGCCCCTTGTGGTGGCGGGTGTTGGGCTCGTACTCGGGCGGCCGCCGGCCGGCGCCGCCAGTCCAGCCGGGGAAGATCTCGAACTCCCGCAGCGTCCAGTAGATCGAGCCCGACAGCCGGGGCGTCCGGTCGATGACCTCCTGGGTGCGTCCTACGAGCGATGCCTGGAACGGGTAGCCGCCCTTGCGGTCGGGGGGCGCCTCGGCCAGCTCGGGCCTGGCCTCGGCACCGAACTCCGTGATCACCAGGGCGTGGCGCGGGTAGATGTCGCGGAGCTCGGCCAGGTAGGGCTCGAACGAGTCGAAGTTCGACACCCCCGCGTACCAGCCGAAGTACGTGTTCATGCCGAGCATGTCGAAGCGGTGGTAGACGAACTGCTCGGGCACGCCGGGGCGGGCCTTGGCGTCGTAGGAGATCGGGACGGTCGGATCCAGGTCGCGCGCGGCCCTCGCCGCATCAGTCAGGAAGCGCGCGCTGCCCGGCAGGAGATCTGCCTGGTAGGCGAGCTCGTTGGCGACCGAGTGGGTGATCACCGAGGGGTGGCTGCGCGCGCCGATCACGGTGCGCCTCACCGTGAACCGGGCTCGGGCCCGCTGAGAGGGGAAGCGGAGGAGGTTGGCCCGGTGATCGCGCTGCCAAACCGGCGCCTGGTTCCAGACCATGATCCCGGCGCGGTCGAGCCGCCGCAGCAGCCGGTCGTTCAGCAGGTAGTGGGCCCGGGTGACGTTGGCGCCGAGCTCCCGCAGGTCGGCCACGATCCGGTCCATGTCGGCATCGGTCAGCGCGGCGCCCGAGCCCGGCATGTCCTCGTGGATCGAGGCGCCTCGCAGGAGGACCGGGCGGTTGTTCAGGTAGAGGGCGCCCCGCTTGACCACGACGGACCGGAGCCCCACCGCGCGCCTCACAACCTGCTCGACGCGGCCGCGCTCGCGCAGGGTGATCGTCGCCGAGTAGAGGTTCGGCCGCTGGGGGGACCAGAGCGCGGGCGCCCGGACGGGCAGTTCCAGCCTCAGGCGGCGGCGGGCCCGGCCCTGGCGCGGCAGCTCGAATCGACGGCGGACGACGCGGCCCCGGGGCGAGCGCAGGCGCACGTCCAGCACCGGCGCGATCGAGCCGGCCCCGCGGCGCTCCAGGACGCCGTCGAGCAGCAGCGCGGCCCGGCATCTCCTGGCCGGCCCGCGGCAGCGGACCCGCGACATGGTGCCGAGGTCGGCGATGTGGGCGCGCCCGGCGGGCACCAGCCGCACCGGGCGGACGATGCCGCCCCAATTCCACCAGCCCTCGGGCAGCCGTGGGTCCTTGCGGCTGTCCACCACAACCAGCAGCACGTTCTGGCGTCCCGGGCGAAGGCCACGGGCCTCCACCGTGAACGGCGTGTACGGGTCGCGGTTGCGAGCGAGGAGCCTGCCGTTCAGGTAGACGTCGGCGCCCCGGCGCACGCTCTCGAACACGAGCAGCCAGCGAAAGCCGGCAGGGGTGCGCGGACCGCGGAAGCGCAGCCGGTACTGGCGTACCTGGCCCGCGTAGAGCTGCGGCCGCGCCACGGTGTCGAACACGCTCGGCACCACCGCGGACCTCCAGTCGAAGACCTGGGTGGTGTCCTGCGTCGGCGGGGCCGCCGGGCCGGAGACCTCATCGCCGCCGGCGTCGCCCTCGGGCGGCGGCGGCTGTGGGGCGGCCGCGTCCCCGGGCCGGTCGCGGGCCTCCCAGGTCCCCGAGAGGCCGACGGCCCGCGGTGCGGCAGCGGCGGGGCCGGCCACAAGCAGCAGGATCGCAGCGGAGGTGAGGACGGCCGCGAGGGACAAGCAGCCCACTCTAGGGTGTATCCGTGCCGCCGCTCCTCTCGACGTCGCTGATCGACGAGGAGCTCTTCATCTTCGGCCTCGCGCTGGTCGGAGGCGCCTTGCTGGCCGGACTGGCGCGCCGGAGCTTTCTGTCGCTGACCGCCGTGTTCGTGCTGGCGGGCTTCGCCCTCGGGGAGGGCGGGCTCGAGCTGATCGAGCTCGACCCGCGCTCGGGCTTCGTCGAGGCCCTGGCGGTCATCGCCCTGATCGTGATCCTGTTCCGGGACGGGCTGGAGGTCGAGGCCGAGATGCTTCAGACCGCCTGGCACGTTCCCTTGCGGGCGCTGGTGGTGGCCATGCCACTCACCGGGGCGCTGGTCGCCTGTGCGGCGCAGGCGCTGACCGACCTGAGCTGGACCGAATGCTTCCTGCTGGGCGCGCTGCTGGCGCCGACCGACCCGGTCCTGTCGTCCGCCGTCGTGACCAATTCGCGTGTGCCGCGCATCGTGCGCCACTCGCTCAACCTCGAGTCGGGGCTCAACGACGGGCTGGCCCTGCCGGCCGTGCTGGCGTTCACGTTCGCGCTCGAGCAGGAGGACGACTTCGTCTGGTGGCAGTTCGTGCTCCAGGACGTCTCGCTCGGGCTCGTGACCGGACTCGTGATCGCCTACGCCGCCGCGCACATCCTCCCGCGCGGAAGGGGCCTCGAGCAGGACGTGACGGCTCACCAGAAGGCCATGTACGCGCTGGGGGTGGCCCTCGCCTGCTACGGGACGGCCGTGCTGCCGCCGGAGGGCAACGGGTTCATAGCGGTGTTCGTCGGCGCGATCGCGCTCGGCCTGTGGCGGCCCGACATCCGCGAGTCCTTCGTGGCCCGCAGCGAGGACATCATCGAGATCGTCAAGCTCGGCGTGTTCCTCGTCTTCGGATCGCTCTTCACCCTCGATGGGCTGTTCGGCGACGGCTGGGCGGCCGTGGCCCTGGTGGCCTTCACCCTGCTCGTGGCGCGACCCGTCGCTCTCGTCGCCTCGCTGATCGGCAACCGCCAAGTCGACGGCACCCAGGAGGCGTTCATGTCCTGGTTCGGGCCCAAGGGCGTGGCCACGATGACCTTCTCCCTGTTCGTGCTCGGCTCGGCGGTGCCCGAGGCCGAGCGGATCGTGAACCTGGCCGCCCTGGTGGTCATCACCTCCGTGGTGGTCCACGGCCTGACCGACACGCCGGGGGCGAACTGGCTGGGGCGCCGCGCCGAGCGTGCGGCATGATTGCGGCCCCGAGCCCCGATCAGGAGGAGCAATGGAGACCTGGGACATCGCCTCTCTCGACGTCGAACCGCACCACCCGGAGGTGCTGCGCTCGGACGCCGAGACGCGCGTGATCGCGATCAACCTGCCGAGCGGGGAGGAGCTCCAGGAGCACCAGGTGCACGAGCGGGCCTACCTGTTCGTGGCCGGCGGGGAGATCGAGATCGAGCAGGGGGGCGAGACGGTCTCCGGAGGGCCGGGCTTCCTGGCCCACTTCGATCCCGCCGAGCGGCGGGAGGTGCGCGCCAGGTCCGACGCCCGCGTGGTCCTGCTGCTGGCGCCGTGGCCCGGAGAGGGGCACCCGAGCAGGCGCTAGCGCACCTGCCAGAATCGCCGGAGTGGACCCTTCGCGAAAGCGCAGGCTGCGGCTGTTCGTGGCCCTGGGCGCCGCCCTGGCGCTGGCGGGCGCGCTCGTCTACACGAGCTTCAGCTCGGCCACCGAGGCCAGCAAGCCGTCCCAGATCGAGCCGGGGCGCTCATATGAGCTGACCGGCAAGGTCGTGGCCGGCTCGATCGAGCGTGGGGGCGAGGTGCTTCGTTTCCGCATTCGAGACCGCGACGGCCCGCACTCAGTGCCCGTGCGGTACACGGGCGCGGTGCCGGACCCCTTCCGGGAGGGGCGGGAGGTGATCGTGTCGGGTGAGCTGCGCGGCGGAACCTTCGTTGCCGAGCGCGACTCGCTCATCACGAAGTGTCCCTCGAAGTTCACCAAGGACAAGAGCGACTCCTGAGATGGCGGGCGTCGGCTCCGCCTGCCTGACGGTCGGCCTGCTCACCGCCCTCTACGCGGCGGGCGCCTCGATCGCGGGGGCACGGACCGGCCGGCGGGAGTGGGTCGTCTCCGGTCGGCGCGCGATCTACTGCCTGGCCCTGCTCATGGTGGGGGCCACGGCCGTCCTCCAGGCGGCCTTCCTGCGCTCGGACTTCTCCTACGCGCTCGTCGCGGAGGCCTCCTCGACCGACACGCCCGGCTTCTACAAGGTCACGGCCATGTGGGCGACGCAGGACGGCTCGCTGCTGCTGTGGGCGTTGCTGCTGTCGCTGTTCTCGAGCGCGGTCCTCTTCCTCACCCGCCGCCGGCTTCGCGAGATCGTCCCCTGGGCCACGGCCGTGCTCGGCGGCGTGGCCGCCTTCTTCCTGGCGCTGATGGTCGGTTGGGAGAACCCGTTCACCACGCTGGCCAACCCGCCGGCCGAGGGCAGCGGCCTCAACCCGCTGCTTCGCCATCCCGCGATGATGATCCATCCGCCGATGCTCTACACGGGCTACGTCGGCTTCGCGATCCCGTTCGCGTTCGCCGTCGGCGCGCTGGTCACGCGGCGGACGGGAGCCGAGTGGATCGCTTCCACGCGGCGCTTCGCCCTGATCGCCTGGACGTTCCTCGGGACGGGCATCATGCTCGGCGCGCTCTGGTCCTACACCGAGCTCGGCTGGGGCGGCTACTGGGCCTGGGACCCGGTCGAGAACGCATCGCTGATGCCGTGGCTGACAGGCACCGCCTTCCTGCATTCGATCATGGTCCAGGAGAAGCGCGGGATGCTGCGCGTCTGGAACGTGTCGCTGGTATGCGCCACCTTCGTGCTCGCGCTGCTCGGCACGTTCCTGGTGCGCTCGGGCATCCTGGACTCGATCCACGCCTTCGGCGCCTCGACCATCGGAGTGCAGTTCCTGGTCTTCATCGCGCTGGTCGTGGCCCTGTCGGTCGGCCTGGTGCTGAGCCGCCTGCCGGAGCTGCGCTCCGAGGCGCGGCTCGACTCGCTGCTCTCGCGCGAGGCCTTCTTCCTGCTGAACAACCTGGTGCTGGTCGGCCTGTGCGCGGTGATCCTGTGGGGGACGTTCTTCCCGCTCATCTCGGAGGCCGTCACCGGCACCGAGGCGAGCGTCGGGCCGCCCTGGTTCGACCGCCTGACGACGCCGCTCGCGATCGCGCTCGTGTTGCTGTCCGGCCTTGGGCCGGTGCTGGCCTGGCGCCGGGTCACTCCGGCGAAGCTCGCCAGGCTGCTGGCCGCGCCGCTGGGAGTGGCCGCGGTGACCTTCGCGGCACTGGT
>DATACN010000311.1:0-6480 GCA_036258995.1 Thermoleophilaceae bacterium
CCTGCTCGGAGGCTTCGCGCAGCCACCGCTCGCCGTCCTTCTTCACTCCCGCCCTCTCGACCTCGCGCGCCAGCCTGCGCCGCTCCGCGTCGGCGACGCGGTTGCTCGCGCCCGCCTGCGCGGCGGGCAGCGTCGCGCGCGGGAACACGAACAGGGTGCGCCGCATGGCTAGGTGCTTGACGAGCGTCCTGTCCTCGTACAGCGCCCGGTCCATGTCGGCGATCTCCATCCCTTCCGTGCGCGCCCAGGCCGACAGGTAGACCGTCGCGGGATCGGTCGCGTGCAGGCACACCATGCTCTCGGTCGCCTCCACGACGGTCGCCGCGCGCTGGTCCGGCGCCAGGCGGTGACGGCGGGCGAGCCGGGCGCGGCGCTCGGCAGCCTCGATCCTCTGCACGGCCCGATCCTGGCAGGCTCCCGGGCGCGTGAGGAACGTCGAGCGCTTCCGGGAGCTGCGCGGCCGGCTGATCGAAGATCGCGAACCCAACCGCGAGCTTCTGGCCGAGGACGTCGAGTGGGTCAATCCAGGCGATGCGGTCGAGCCGGGCACCCGGCGCGGCGCCGACAGCTTCCTCGAAGCGATCGCGAGCGTGTTCGAGGGGTGGGAGGAGTCGGTCTTCTACATCGAGCGGGTGATCGAGCGCGGCGACGACGTGATCGCGCTCGGTCAGCTGCGCACGCGCGGCCGCGCGACCGGGATCGAGTCAACCGTGCCGCACGGAGAGATATGGACCTTCGAGGAAGGCCGGCTCGCGCGCATGGCCTGGTTCAACACCCACGAGGAAACCCTTGCAGCCGCCGGCGAGCTCTAGGGGTGCCGCCCTGGCCCCTCAGCGCGCCACCGCGATGTTCGCGTGCATCGGCACGACGACCTCGTCGCCGGTGCGGTACTCGTCCACGACGTCCTTCGTGTCCGCCGCGATTCGCTCGAGGTAGGCCTGGAAGGCCGCCGGGTCCTGAGCGAACGCCGGGACCACGGCGGCATAGGCGTATTCGAGCCGCTCGACGAAGCGATCGGCGTCCGCGAAGCGCGCCTGGATCGAGTCGGTGGCCAACTCGACGTCGGCGAAGCCCACCCTGGTCAGGAGGTCGCGCAGCTGGTCGGTGCCGCCGAGCGAGAAAGGCGCGATGAGCTCCTCGCGGCTGAGCGAGACCCCGAGCGCTGCGAGGTGCGGCTCCTCCGCGTCGGCGAGCGCGGCGTAGAGGGGGTGCCGATCGATCCCCTGCCAGACCGCCACCACTGCGCGGCCCCCGTCGCGGACCACGCGGCGCAGCTCGCGCGCGCCGGCAGCTCGGTCGGGGAAGAACTGCAGTCCCTGCTGGCAGTAGGCCACGTCGTAGGCTCCGCTCGGCTCGTCGAGAGCGGTGCCGTCGCCCTCGCGGTACTCGATCGGGGCGCTGCCCTCTTCGGGGCGAATCGAGCGAGCGGTCTCGATCATCGCCGGGTTGATATCCACGCCGACGACCCGTCCACGCGGCGCGGCGTGTACCGCGGCCCGGCGCGTCAGGATGCCCGTGCCGCAGGCGACGTCGATGACGCGCTCACCGATGGCCGGCGCCGCAACCGCAAGCACGCGCTCGGTGAGCGGCTCGAAGATCGCGGGCCCGAAGTAGGACTGGTAGGCCTGCGTGGGGTTGGGAGTCTCGGTCGTCATCTCGTCGCTCCTCTCGTTCGCTTCAGGGCGTCGCGTCGGCTACGCACCATCGGAACGTACGGCGGCCCCGGACACCCGCGCATCCGTGCAACCACGTAACCGGCTACGCAATCGCGGCGCGGCCGCGATCAGCCGCGCGTCAGGCTCTCGTCGTCGAGCGCGTAGCGGATCGCCGCCGCCCGGGCGCTGCGGCCGTGGAGCCCGAGCTTGCGGTAAACGGTTGCAAGGTGGCGCTCGACGGTGCGCACGCTCAAGGAGAGCTCCGCCGCGATCTCCTGGTTCGAACGACCGTCGGCGACCAGCCCAAGGACCTCGGCCTCCCGCGCGGAGAGACCATCGGCGCGTGGCGGCGCGGAGGCGGCGGCGCGTACCGGCGGCTCGACCCCCAGCCGCTCGAACTCCGTCCGGCCCGCCTGCTCCTCGAGCGCCGCGTCGTCTGCATGCCCGAGCGCGCGGTAAGCGTCGGCGAGCAGCAGGCGGGCGCGAGCGCAGTGGTAGGGCATGCGCAGCTCCTGGAAGGCGTGGACCGCATCCTCGAGTCGGGGGACCGCCCCGGCCGCGTCGCCCTCAGCGAGCATCACGGCCCCGCAGGCGCCGTCGGCCTCGGCCTTGAACCCCAGCGTGCCGTACTGCGACGCGACCGCCGCGAGCTCATACGCGCACCGGCGCGCGCGCCGGACGTCGTCGGCCGCGAGCGCGATCTCCACGGTCGCGGGCAGCAGCCGGGCGCGGGTGAGCGGCGCGTCGACGCTCGCCTCGAGCGCCCGCGTGATACTCGACACCGCCGCCTGACGGCGGCCCTGCGCGAGCCGCAGCTGCGCGAGGCCGGGACACGGATCGCGCCCGAGCCGATGCGCCGCCCGGTAGGACTCCTCGGCCGCGCCCAGCTCTCCGCGTTGGCGGCGCAGGTCGCCGAGCGCGTAGTGCGCCTCGCCGACCATCGAGGGCATGAACCCGGCCAGCTCGTCCACGACGCGTCGCGCCTCCGCCTCGGCGTCGCGCCACTCGCCGCGCGCCTGGAGCACCTGGGCTCGGTGGACGCGGCAGATGCCCATGAAGGGACCCGCGCCCGGCATTGCCTCGCACCAGCGGGCGGTCACCTCCGTCCACTCGCCGGCACGCCGCCAGTCCGCCAGTTGCCAACAGGCGAGCATCAGGTTGCAGTAGATGTTGCCCGCCCACCCGGGATCGAGCTCGTCGGAGGTCGCCGCGACCATCGCCTCGTCGAGCAGCGCCATCCCGCGCTCGACCTCGTCCTGGGCAATCCGCACGCGTCCCTCGGCGAGCACGCCGAGCGCAGCGAGCGTTGCGTCGTCGAAGCGCCGGCCCGCCTCGAGCACCTCGCGCGCCCGCTCGAGCGCCTTCTCGAGGTCCGACCGGCCCAGGGCGTCCTCGTACTCGAGGTACACGATGTAGCCCCGCTCGGCGCAGGGTCCTTCGTTCTCGAGCAGCCGCTCGGCTCGGCTCAACCACCCCGAACCCCTGGCGGCATCGCCGCGGATCATGCAGGTGTAGCCGACGTCGAGTGCCACCAGCGCCGCCGTCCGCGGCGAGCCTTCCTGGAGGTAGCACCGGTAGGCGCGCTCGAGCGCGGGCAGCGCGTCATCCAGCTCGCCAAGCCACCAGGAGCAGTTCGCGAGCGCGTAGAGGTCGTCGCCCGCGAGCGCGCCGCCCTCGGCTGCTTCGCGGAAGCGCTCGCGCGCAACGACCCAGTCCCGACCACCGTACGCTCCGCGCGCGCGGTCGAGCAGCTCCGCCTGGTCGACCGTCGAACGAGCCATCGCGTCCACGTTAGTCCCAGTTAGTGCCGTGTCAATGGCGGCGGGGAGGGGCTATCCCCAGCAGGGCGGCCTCGACGTCCCGGAGTCGATCGACGTCGCCGCGCATGCCCGCGGCCGCATCGTTGAAGAGGAACGCCTCGGCCAGGCGGACGATCGCGTAGGCGAGCGTCGAGGGGTCCACGGCCGGTTGGAAGCGCCCTGCGCGCACCTCTTCTTCGATCGCGCCGGTGATCAAGGCCACGATCCGAGGCTGCACCGGGCCTGCTCCGGAGCTGATGATCCGCAGGGCGGCATCGCGCTCCTGCTCAACGAACGTGCGCAGGGCCGGTGCCGCGGCCAGGCCGCGGTTTAAGCGGTCGAAGGTGTCGAGCAGCTTGGCCGCGCCGCTTCCGCGTGCCTCCGCCCGCGCCCGTTCGAGCAACGGCTCCGCCGCGCGCACCAGCACTTCCCCCACCAGGCCCTCCCTCGAGCCGAACCAGCGGTAGACCGTGGGTCTCGCCAGGCCGAGCTCGGCCGCGATCGCCTGGACGTCGATTCGCCGGCCGCGGAGGTAGCGGTGCATCGCCGCGTCGATCACCTGATCGCGGGTCGCGGCCGCCGGGCGCCCACGGGGCCGGACTACCGCGGCGCCGGTCGTTTCCTTTTGATACAACCGGGGCACTATGTAACAGTAAAGCGAATGCCGCGGATGCGGCGGCAGGGATCTCGACAGGTGGGGGAGATGCACAAGACAGGGGCGTTCCGGTTCTTCGCGGCCGCGGTGGCGGCGCTATGCGTCTTGCTCACGGCGCCGGGGGCCGTGGCCAAGCCGAAGCCGGCCTTCAAGCAGAACCCGATCCTCTTCGTGCACGGGATCGAGGGCTCGGGAGCGCAGTTCGAGTCACAGAAGATGCGCTTCATGAGCAACGGCTACCCCCGAGCGTGGTTCGACGAGGTCGACTACAACTCGACCCGCGCGGTAGCGGACAAGAGCGAGGTCCACCACCAGATCGACGCCGCGATCGCAGGGCTCCAGCAGCGCACCGGAAAGCGCCGCGTCGACGTCATCGCCCATTCGCTCGGCACGAGGGTGATGCACGACTACCTCACCACCGGGCCGACCGCGGCCGAGCGCAAGAGCAACGTCGGGCGCTACGTCAACGTCGACGGCCAGGAGGAGCATCCCGGGGTCCCGACGCTCGCGGTCTGGGCCGGGCGCGGCGAACCCGGGCGGCACATGGAGGGTGCCGAGAACGTCACTATCCCGAACCAGACCCACGTCGAGGCGTGCACGTCGGCCGAGGCCTTCGTCGAGTACTTCGAGTTCCTGACCCGCCGCCGACCGGCGAACGACATCGTCCCGCAGACCGGCCCGATCGAGATCGCGGGCAAGGCTCTGAACTTCCCCGAGAACAGGGGGATGGCGGGAGCGACCGTCGAGATCTGGGAGGTCGACGACAACGGAAGCCGCACGTCCGCTGCACCGCTGGCGTCGATTCCGATCACCGACGGCTCGCAGGGCGGCGGAGCCTGGGGGCCCGTGACCGTGGAAGCGGGCCGGCGCTACGAGTTCGCGCTGGTTCGCGCCCCGACCCCGACGCTTCACGTCTACTACGAGCCGTTCGTGCGGAGCGACTACACGCTTCGGCTGCTCAAGTCGGACGCCATCGAGGCGTATGCCGGCCTGCGGCCGGGAAGCCAGAGCGCCGTGAATATCCGCTACAAGGAGCTCTGGGGCGACCAGGGTGGCGAGAGCGATCAGCTCCTGATCAACGGGCTGAACGTCTGCACCCCGACCCTGTGCCCGATCAGCAAGCAGGTCAACGCGATGTTCACGTTCGACCGCAACCGCGACCAGCAAACCGATCTGAGCACCCCCGATCCGGTCCTGGGGCGCCTCCCGTTCATCCAAGGTGCCGACGTCTTCATCCCCGGCAGCACGCCGCCAGACCGCGTCACGTCGTTCCAGCTGCTCTCGAGAGGAGTGGGCCCGGTCCGGACGCTGAAGACTCCGAACTGGGAGTCCACCAACGACGGGACCATCATCCAGTGGAACGACTTCGAGCAGCCGTAGGAGACCCGGCTTAGCGAGAACGTCTCTTCTGACCGACCGCCCGGATGAGCTGGGCCTTGCCCATCTTCGAGCGGCCCTCGATGCCCAGGCGGGCGGCCTCCCGCTGCAGCTCCTGAACCGTCATCGCGCCCGCGCCGCTCCCGGTCCCGCGCTTGGCGCCACGCTTCCTGGCGGCCGCCTTCGCCCCCTCACGCCCGAGGGCGGTGCGGGTCTTCTTCGACAGCTTCGTGATGCTCTTCTTGCGGCGCGCGCCTGACTGGGCCTTCGTCACGTTCTTCTTCGCCGCTTGTCGCTGCTTCTGCGTTGCCATCAACAGAAGCGCTACCCGTGCGGCCAGACTGCAAACCGGGCCGACCGGCCGGGGCGGCGCAGGCCCTACTCGGGCTCGTCCGCTGCCGGTCCCGACTCCGGATCGTGCTGCTCGGGCGAGGGGTCCTGGACGGACTCCTCGTCCGGCTGATCCTGGCCGGAGCCGCCTTCCGGTGCCTCCTGGTCTTCGCCCCGCTGGGGGTCCTGATCGCTCATGCGAGCTCCTTTACCCGCGGTCGCGGCCTTCAGCCATCCTTAGATGAGTGCATACCGATATCCCGACCCGCGCCGATCTCGAGCGGCTGCTGTCGGTTCGCGACGCGGCGTGCGTCTCGATCTACCTTCCCACGGCGCCCGAGGAGCGTGGCGAGCGCGATCGCATCGAATTCAAGAACCTGAGTGCCGAGGCGCTCGAGCAGCTCAACGCTGCGTCGATCGACCGCCGCGCGATCAACGACCTGCGCGACGTGCTCGACGATCTCACCGACGACGATGCGTTCTGGGAGCGCCAGGCGCACAGCCTCGGGATCTTCGCGACGCCATCGGAGGCGTGGACCTTTCAGGTGGCAAACCGGTTGTCGCCCATGGTCGAGGTCTCCGGTCGCTTTCACGTCAAGCCGCTGCTGCGCAGCGCGACCTTCCCCCAAGCGGCCTTCGTGCTCGCGCTCTCCCAGAACGCCGC
>DATACN010000312.1:0-5473 GCA_036258995.1 Thermoleophilaceae bacterium
CTGTAGCTGACGGTCACGTCGCGAAGCTCGAAGACCGCCTCGGGAGGATCGGCGCGCTGCTGCTCCGCCGCTTCGGCCCCCGGGGGCGAAGGAACGGTGATGCGCTGCTCGCGGGCGCGTTCACTCACGTGGTTCACCTACGACCTCTTCTCATATCGGTTTCTCAGCCAGATTGCCGTCGCGTTCATGACCATGAGCAGGCCCATGAGCACCAGGATCGCCGCCGCCGCGAGCGGCCGGAAGTCGTTGTCGCCCGTCGAGGGCCGTCCGGAGACCCAGTCGAAGATCTGGATCGGCATGGCCGTGTAGGCCGAGCTCAGGCTCTCCGGGTTGAAGGTGATGAAGGTCGCCGCGCCGACCACGATCAAGGGCGCCGTCTCGCCGATCGCTCGCGACAGCGCCAGGATCACGCCGGTGGCTATGCCCGGCACCGACGCCGGCAGCACCTGGCGCCAGATCGTCTGCCACTGGGTGGCTCCCAGGGCCATCGAGCCCTCGCGGATCGAGGGAGGCACGGCGCGGATCGCCTCACGCGCGGCGATGATCACGACCGGCAGCACCAGCAGGCCGAGCGTGAGCCCGCCCGAGAGCACGACCTGACCGAGCGACAGCGGCCCCCTCACGAGGAAGGCGAGCCCGAGGATGCCGTAGACGATCGACGGGACCGCCGCGAGGTTCTGGATGTTCAGCTCGATGGCGCGGTTCCACCACCTCTTGTCGTCCGCGAACTCCTCGAGGTAGAGCGCTGTGGCGACTCCGACCGGCACGATGAAGAAGACGCACACGGCCATCAGGTAGATCGTTCCCCACAGCGCCGGCTGGATGCCGGCCTTGCCGGCGTCGGACGACGGGTCGTTCATCAGGAAGTCGACGCTCAGGTAGCCGATGCCGTCGACCGCCACGTCCACGAGCAATACGCCGAGCAGGCCGACCGATAGCCCGAGGCAGGTGAGCATGGCGAGCCGGAAGCTGAGGTCCCTGGCGCGACGGCCCCGGTCCGGCCTGCCGATGACCTGGCCGTGAGCGCTCACTCGTACACCTGCCGGTACCGCTTGACCATGCGGATCGAGAACATGTTCATCAGGAGGGTGATGACGAACAGGGTCGTGCCTACCGCGAAGATCGTCTGGTACTCGATGCTGCCGGTCGGGATGTCGCCCTTGGCGGTCGCTCCGATGAAGGCGGTCATCGTCTCGACAGGCTCGCGCGGGTCGGCCGTCAGGTTGGGCAGCTGGCCGGCGGCCACGAGCACGATCATGGTCTCGCCCACCGCGCGGGAGATGCCGAGCACGATGGCGGCCACGATGCCCGACAGCGCGGCCGGGAAGATCACCCGCAGGGAGACCTGGAGCTTCGAGGCGCCCAGCCCGAAGGCGCCCTCGCGCAGGCCCTGGGGGACCGCCGACATCGCGTCTTCCGAGATCGACGCGATCGTCGGGACGATCATGAAGCCCATCACGATCCCCGCCGAAAGCGCGTTGAAGATCGTGACCTCCATGCTGAACAGGCCTCGCAGAACCTCGGGCGTGAAGAACGTCAGCGCGAAGTAGCCGAAGACGATCGTGGGCACGCCCGCGAGCATCTCGAGCACAGGCTTGATCGCCTTGCGCGTGCGCGGCCGCGCGTACTCGCTCAGGTAGATCGCGGCGCCGAGCCCGAGCGGGACGGCCACGACCAGCGAGATCGCGGTGATCAGGAAGGTCCCGCTGACCAGCGGGATCACGCCGAAGCTGGCCGGCTCGAACAGCGGCGACCACTTGGTGCCGAAGAGGTAGTCGGTGATGGGCACCTCGCCGAAGAACGAGATGGTCTCGCCCAGCAGCGAAACGACGATCCCCGTGGTGGTCAGCACGGAGATCAGCGCCGCCAGGAGCAGCACCGCCTTGATGAGGTCCTCGCCCCAGCGACGGCGCGCCGCCCGCAGAGACGGAGCCCCGGGGGCGGCGCGCGTTGCGGTACTGCGAGCCTCCAAGCGGCTACCCGACCGCGGCTTTCGCCTTGTCGGCCTGGCCCGCGTCCATCGGGACGATGTTCGCGGCCTCGGCGATGGCGTCGTAGTTGTCCACGACGTAGGTCATGAAGGCCTTGACCTCGGGTCGCCTGAGGGCCTTCTGGCTCGGGTACATGAACAGCGGCCGCGACAGCGGCTTGTAGTCACCGCTCGCGATCGCGTCGGCGCTCGGCTTGACGCAGCCCGACCCGCCGTCGATGCCCACGAGGTTCAGCTTGTCCTGGTTCTGCTCGTAGTAGGAGAAGCCGAAGTAGCCGAGGCCGCCCTGGTCGCCGGCAACGCCCTCGACCAGCACGTTGTCGTCCTCGGATGGCTGGTAGTCGTCACGCGAGGCGCCCTCCTCGCCGTTGATCTCCTCGGTGAAGAACTCGAACGTTCCCGAGTCCGTGCCGGGGCCGAAGAGGCTGAGCTGCGCGTCGGGCAGCTTCGGATCGACCTCACTCAGGCTCTTGATCGCCGAGCCCTTGTTCCACAGCCGCTTGAGCTGCTGGACGGTCAGGCAGTCGACCTTGAGCGCCGGGTTCGTGACGATCGAGATGCCGTCGTTCGCGACCTGCACCTCCTTGTAGGTGACGCCGCCCTCCTTGCAGAGCGGGACCTCCTCCTCCTCGTCGATCTGGCGCGAGGCATTGGAGACGTCGGTCTCGCCGGCGCAGAACTTCTCGAATCCGCCGCCGGTGCCCGAGGTGCCGACCCTGATCTGCACGTTCGGGTTCTCGCCCTGGAACTGCTCGGCCGCGGCCTGCGCGAACGGACCCACCGTGCTCGAGCCGTCGATCGTGATCGAGCCGGAGAGGTCGCTGCCTCCCCCGCCGCCGCCTTCGCCTTCCTCGTTGCCGCACGCGACCGCGCCGGTTGCCAGCACCATCCCGGCGGCCAATGCGAGGAGCTTCCTCATTCCGGTCTCCTTCGTTTCGTTCACGGACGCCGAGGACGCTGTCATGCAGACAGCGGGCAGTCTGTTATCGATCTGTCGCCGACCTGTAAAAAGGATGTGAAGAGGCTTCGGGAGTCGAGGCAAGGCGGTAGCCGAACCCGAAGTGGGTGTGGATGAAGGAGCACCCCGGCGAGACCTGCTCGAGCTTCTGGCGGAGCTTGCCCACGTACACGTCCACCGAGCGGTCCGCCTTGGTGTACGACCCGCCCCAGACCGCCTCGTGAAGCTCCTCGCGGGTGACTATCCGGTCGGCGCGGCGCGCAAGGGCGGTGAGCAGCTGGAGCTCGCGGACCGTCAGCTTCAGCGGCTGGCCGTCGGCAAACGCCAGGTACTCGGCGGGCCTTATCTCGAGCTTCCCGGCGGTGATCGTCTCCATCCGGGGCCGACGTTTCCATCTCGTGCCGAAAACCCCGTTACTTGCGCGTTGTTGACGTGTGAAAAAGCCGTGAAAACGGTGTCGTACCGCCGACGGGCTTCTGTACGCTGGCCCTGTCGCCGATCAAGCCCCCATCCGCATAGCGATCCTCGATTCCGACTCGGGATTCGTGCGTGTCCTCATCAAGCGGGCCGAAGACCGCGGCTGGCAGTACCGCCGGCTGGAATCGGTTCCGCGCGTGGAGGAATTCGTCGCCATGCGCGTGAATGCGCTGGTCGTCGACCTGGCGCTGCTCGAGCAGGGCGCCTGGGACTTCCTCGAGCGCCTTTCGAGCGCGGTGCCGGGGCTCGGGCTGGTGGTCTGCACCGGCCGTTCGACGGTGGCTCAGAGGGTGCGCGGCCTGCGTGTGGGGGCCGACGACTGGGTCACCAAGCCCGCGCATCCCGAGGAGGTGCTGGCCCGCGTCGAGGCAGTCGTCAGGCGGCGGAAGCGGGCCACCGCCCGCGTGGACACAGGGCCCATGGTCTCGGGCGAGCTCGAGATCCGGGCCGACCAGTTCCAGGCCTTCGCCGCCGGCCGCAACGTGGACCTGACCAGGCGCGAGTTCGAGGTGCTCCAGCTGCTCGCCGACGCCGAGGGCAAGGTCCTCCAGCGCGAGGAGATCTACCAGGCCGTCTGGGGCTACTCGATGGCCCACGGCGACCGCTCGGTCGACGTCTTCGTCCGCAAGGTGCGCCAGAAGCTCGACGTCGCCTCCCCGGGCTGGGACTACATCCACACGCACTTCGGCGTCGGCTACCGCTTCGACGCCGAGCCTCGCGGCGGCCCGCACGAGCCCGGTTCGGCGCTTCCGCGCGACCGGACCCGGGAGCCGGAGCTCCCCGCGCCGGCACCCGAGTCCGCTGAGCCGACGATGCCGGCGGACCGCTTCTCGCAGCTGCTCGCCGGCTAGGCCGCGAGCGCCGGCGCGGCCGGCAGGCCGGCCTCGAGCAGACGCCGGGGGGCCGCGTGCACCAGCTCGAACGCGGCGCCCGGGTCGGCGCCCCATTGGAGGATCCGCCTGTGCGCGGCTCTGAGGGCGGGCGGCCGCGTGGGGCCGTGCGCGTCCGACGCCACCAGCGCCGCGCGGTGGGAGGCGACCAGGCGGAAGGCCGCCCACTCGGCGCTGCGGCCGTGGCCTCCCGTGATCGAGAGCGCGTTGAGCTGCGCCAGCGAGCCGGCCGCCAGCTCGCGCCGCAGGCCCGCCCCTCCGTCGAGGTGCGCGTCGGCGCTTCGCTCGGGGTGGGCCAGCACGACGCCGAACCCCCGGGCGCGAAGCTCGCGCGCCGCCAGGTGGAAGTCGGGCGTAAACCCCTCGAACGGCGTCTCCAGCAGGATCCAGCGTGCCTCGGGCGGGCCCTGCGCCACCGCCTCGAGCTCGGCCTGGCCGAAACGGCCGACCATGTCGTGGCCGAGCTCCGCGCCGCCGTCCACCTCGAGCCCGATCCGCTCGCGCGCGAGCGCCCGCCTCAGCTCGGCAAGCACCTCGGCAAGCACGCTGACGTCGGTCACGAAGTCGGAGCGCACGTGGGGCGTGGCCACGACCGTGGAGGTGCCGTCGGCGACCGCGGCCCCGGCGAGCTCGAGGCTGTCGCCGAGATCGGTCGGTCCGTCGTCGAGCCCAGGCAGCAGGTGGAAGTGGACGTCAGCCGCGCCGTGCGAGCCGGGCTGGCCGTTTGCGTGCATGCCGAGCACAAGGGTCGCTCGTAAACCGGCGGAATTGGTTACGGAGTCGTGACCGTCGTTGCCATACTGCGATCGCGATGCGCTCGGGGAGGTTCACTCTGCGCGCTGCGGGGCTGCTGGCCGCCGCGGCGCTCGTGCTGCACGAGCTGCGCTATCTGATCGCCGGTGGAGGTGCGGACCTGCCGCCGGACGGCCACGCCTACCTGCCGCTGGCCGCGACGTTCGTGGTGGTGGTGCTGGCGCTCGCCTGTGCGCAACTCCTCCGGGCGATCGCACGCGCGCTGCGAACCGGCGCCGGCGAGCCGCAACCGCCGGACCTCTTCCTCCTCTGGCTCATCTCGAGCACCGCGCTGCTCGGCGTGCACCTCGCCCAGGAGGGCGTCGAGAGTCTGATCAGCACCGGCCGGCCGGAGGTCGTAGCCGT
>DATACN010000313.1:0-2144 GCA_036258995.1 Thermoleophilaceae bacterium
CGCCCCGCCCGCGCCCAGCACGGCCACGTTCACGTGACGAGCTCCCTGGCCCGCAGCGCCAGCCAGATCTCGATCCGGTCGCGGGCGCTCGACAGGTCGCGCCCGGTCAGCTCCTCGACGCGGCGCATGCGGTAGCGCAGCGTGTGCCGGTGGCAGAAGAGCTCGCGCGCGGCCCGCTCCCACTGGCCGTTCTGCTCGATGAAGGCCTCGAGCGACCGCACCAGCTCGTCGCCGTACTCGCCGGTGGCCTCCTCGAGCGGGCCGAGCACGCTGTCGCAGTACAGCCGCAGGGCGTCGTCGTCCTGCAGCGAGAGCAGGAGCTGGAACGCGCCCAGGTCGCGGTAGGAGGCCACCGGGGGAGCCGAGCCGTTGGCGAGCGCCACCGCTTCGAGCGCGCAGCGCGCCTCGTGGAAGCTGCGCCGCAGCGCACCGACGGGCGCCGGCCGGCTGACCGCGGCGCGCAGCTCCGGTGCCGGCTCGGAGCCGTCCCCCGCCGCCGGGGCCGCGGCGATCAGGACCGACCGGGCCCGCTCGGCGACCGCCGGGGCGTCGGTCCCTGCGCGCGCGTCGATCACCGCGCACAGCAGCCGGTCGCGGATCGCCACGAGGGCGCCGATCTCCGCATCCGCCAGGAAGCGGTCGAGCTCGGCCTCGAGCAGGCTGACCGAGCTCTCGCGGCCGTCGGTGGAGAACACGACCACGGCGGCCTGCTCGCCGATCCCGAACGGGCTCAGACGCGTGGAGATCTCCTTCTCGCTCAGGCGGCCGGTCAGCGCTTCGGCCAGCACGTCGCCGGCCAGGCGCCGCTCGGTGTCGCGCATGGCCCGCTGGCGCATCAGCTCGAGCGCCACCACGGTCACGGCCTGATTGAGGATCAGGCGCTCGAAGTCTCCGAGCCCGCCGCCGTCGCGCGCGGCGAGCAGCCAGGCGTGGGGAGCGCCCCGGCCCCGGATGGCCACCGGCAGGACGAGCGAGCGCCCGGCCAGGTCCGGATGGCCGGGAGCGAACTCGGATGCTTCGGTGGGGCCGCCGGCCCCGAGCTCGGCGGTTCGCCTGCGGACCTCCTGCGCCACGGCGTCGAGCGCGCCGTCGGGCAACTCGCGCCTGAACACCTTCGAGCTGATCGGCTCCCCGCGCCCGCTCAGCACCGTCACCGAGCCGCCGATCGCGGCGGCCAGCGCCCGCACGACCTCCTCGAGGCCGCGTTCTTCGAGCACAAGCCGCTCGAGCCGCTTGTGGATCCCGATGCTGCGCTGGAGCACTTCGTACTGCTCGTTGACGAGCCGGGCGAAGGCCTTCTCGGTGAGCGCTATGAACGGCAGCTCGTACGGGACCTCGAAGACCGGGAAGCCGAGCCTCTCGGCCTCGTCGACGAGCGCGGCGGGGAGCTCTTCGTGGTCGAAGCCCGTTCCGAAGCCGAGCCCGGCCAGGTGGTGGTCCGAAAGCCGCCGGACGAAGTCGCGCTGGCGCTCCTCGCCGTCGAGCTGGATGCCGGTCGTCAGCAGCAGCTCACCGCCCGACAGCCAGGGGGTCGGGTCGGGCAGCTCCGTGATGTGCACCCAGCGCACCGGAGCGTCCGCGCCCTGCTCGCCGGCGGCGAGCTCGAGCCCCACCTCAGTTACCAGAGTGCGAACGGTCAGCATCTAGTGGCGCACGATGCGGTCCCAGGCCTCGCTCAGCACGGCGCGCAGTACCGCGTCGATCTCCCCGAACTGCTCGCTGTCGGCGATCAGCGGCGGGGACAGCTGCACGACGGGGTCGCCGCGGTCGTCCGCGCGGCAGATGAGCCCCCGCCGGTAGAGCTCGCCGGACATGAACCCGCGCAAGAGTTCCTCCGACTCCTCGTCGTCGAAGCTCTCCTTGGTGTCCTGGTCCTTGACCAGCTCGATCGCCTGGAAGAACCCGGCGCCGCGCACGTCGCCGACGATCGGCAGCTCGCGCAGGCCCTCGAGCATCTCGCGGAACTCGTCCTCCTTCGCGCGCACGTGGCCGCACAGGTCCTCGCGCTCGAACACGTCGAGGTTCGCCAGCGCCACCGCGGCCGCCACGGGGTGCCCGCCGAACGTGAACCCGTGGGTGAAGGTCTGGGTTCCCTCCATGAACGGGTCGGCGATCCGGTCGGACACGATCACCGCGCCCATCGG
>DATACN010000314.1:0-3040 GCA_036258995.1 Thermoleophilaceae bacterium
TTCGCGGGCCCTTTCTCATGCCCGCAGCACGTCGCGAATCGGGGCCGGGCGGACCCCGAGGCGCTCCGCGTCCGTCGTTCCCCGCCGGCTCACGAGGTCGACCTCGAGCAGCTGGGCCTCCTCCCAGGTGGCAAATGCCGACTCGCCGGTGAAGCGCTCGACGGAGCGCAGCACCAGCCGGGCGACCGGCAGTGGCAGATGCAGGATGCGCCTGCGGCGGCGCCGGTCCCCGAGCACGGCGCGCACTATCTGGTCGTAGGTGAGCGTCTGCGGGCCGGCCAGCTCGAACACGCCGCCGCGCGAGCCGTCGAGCGCCGCCATCACGCAGGCGGCCGCGTCGTCGGCCCAGATGGGCTGGGAGAGGGCCTTACCGCTGCCGGGGAACGGCATCGCGGGGAGCCAGGACAGGCGCTCCAGCAGCGTCAGGAACGGATCGCCGGGCGAGTACACGACCGAGGGGTCGAAGATCGTGGTCTCGAGATCGGCCTCCTCGACCGCGTCGCGCGCCAGCGCCTTGGCCCGCATGAAGCGTGTGGGCGAGTGCAGGGTGGCCCCCATCGCGGAGAAGAACAGGAAGCGCCGCACTCCCAGCCGCTCGGCTGCCCTCACCAGACGCAACGTCGCCACCCCGTTCAGCTCCTCGATCGAGCCCCGCTTCTGGTCGCGCACGGAGGCCGCCAGGTGGACCACGGTGTCCACCCCGCGCAGGGCGTTGCGGAACGAGCCTGGGTCGGCCAGGTCGCCCAGGGCGATCTGAACCCGCACCCGCTGGTCGCCCAGGCGGTTCGGGTCGCGCACCAGGCAGCGGACGTCCTGGCCCGCCGCGGTCAGCCGCCGAAGAAGAGCCGAGCCGACGTTGCCCGTGGCGCCGGTCAGGAGGATCACGACGCGATCCCCACCACCACGACGCGCCACGGCGAGCGCTCATTGCGGTTGACCTCCACCTCGCCGAAACCGGCCTCCTCCAGCCAGGCGGCGATCTCGGAAGCGGCGAAGTTGCGGCCGTGGCTCCAGGCGTAGAAGAGCAGGCTGGAGATCGCCCCGTGCTCGGACACCGGCTCGCCCGGCTCGGGGCGGGCGGAGTCCCCGACCACGAGGGCGCCGCCGGGCCGCAGGGCCTCGCGCGCCATGCGGCACAGCTCGCGGTCGCGCTCCTCGGGCAGGTGGTGCACGAGATTGAACACCGAGACCACGTCCAGCCCCGCCCCCAGCCCGAGCTCGAAGACGTCGCCCTCGCGGAAGGAGATCCGATCGGCGAAGCCTTCCTCGGCCACGATCCGCTCCCCCACTCGCGCGCTGGGCGGCAGGTCGAGCACGGTGGCCCGCAGGCCGGGATGCCGGCGGCACATCGCCATCGCGAAGGCGCCGTGTCCGCCGGCCACGTCCACCATCGTGCGCGGGTCCGAGACCGGCACGAGGGCGGCGTTGTCGTCCTGCTCGGCGCGCGAGATCTCGAACAGCCCGCGGATGTAGGCCTCCCAGCGTTCCGGATCGTCGCGGCGCTCCTCGTGAAGTGCGTAGGCCCGGCCGTCCCGCAGCGCCTCCGGAAGCATCGCGAGGACATCCCAGTGCAGGTCCCCCTGGGCGCCCACGAAGGTGGCGATCGACTCCGGCGAGGAGCGCACCAGCAGGCGGCTCGAGACCGGCGCGTTTCGCATCCGCTCGCCGTCCTGCTCCAGGTAGCCGAGGGTGGCCAGCGCGGTGAGCAGCGTCTGCGCGCCCAGGGGGTCCGTGCCCAGCCTGACGGCCAGCTCCTCAGGCGACGCGGGGCCCTCCTCGAGCGCGTCGAACACCCCCAGGATCGTGGCGCTGGTGAGCGCCCGGGCGGCGATGAGGCCGGTGAAGGAGTCGAGGAAGGGGTCCGGCTCGGCGCGCTCGCTCACCGCGCGGAGCCTAGGCGCTTGTCACACGCCGTTACAATGCCCGCCTTCAGATGGCCTACGTGATCGCCGAGCCCTGCATCGGGCAGAAGGACAACTCGTGCGTCGAGGTGTGCCCGGTGGACTGCATCCACCCCACCCCCGACGAGCCCGACTACGACAACGTCGAGCAGCTCTACATCGACCCCGAGGAGTGCATCGACTGCGACGCCTGCGTCGAGGCCTGCCCGGTGGACGCCTGCTTCGCCGAGGACCAGCTCCCGGACGAGTGGGCCAAGTACACGGCGATCAACGCCGACTACTACAAGAACGGCGCCTAGCGCTCCGCAGCAGTCGGCCCTAGTATCTCCTCGTGAAGGCAGGGACCCTCCTGGCCGCCCTCGTCTCGAGCCTCGCGCTCGCCACACCCGCCAGCGGCGCAATCACCTTCGTCTCCAAGTGGGGAGCGCAGGGGCCCGCCGAGGGCCAGTTCAATCAGCCGCGCAGCGTCGCCACCGACTCGGCCGGCAACGTCTACGTGGCGGACCAGCTCAATGCCCGCGTGCAGAAGTTCGGCCCGGACGGCACGTTCCAACTCATGTGGGGCTATGGCGTAGACAACGGGAGCGCGATGCCCCAGGTCTGCACCAGCGGTTGCCAGGCGGGCCTCGCCGGGCCGGGGCCCGGCCAGTTTGCGTCGGGGTCTCCCGCGGGTGTGGCTGTCGACGCTGCCGGCAACGTCTATCTCGCCGATCGCAACAACAATCGCGTCCAGAAGTTCACCAGCGGTGGCGCCTTCCTCGACGAGTTCGGCAGCGTCGGGCCCTTTGACAGCCAGCTCAACGCGCCCGAGGGCGTGGCGGTCGACTCCGCGGGGAACGTGTACGTCGCGGAGCTCGGAAACGACCGCGTGCAGAAGTTCGACGGTACCGGCGCCTTCGTCCGGATGTGGGGCTGGGGCGTCGACGACGGCAGCGCCGCGCCCCAGGTCTGCGAGGACGCCTGCCAGGCGGGCATTTCCGGTTCGGGAGACGGCCAGTTCGCGGACCCCTGGGACCTCGCCCTGGACGGCTCCGGCAACGTGTACGTCGCCGAGGACGGCAACAACCGCATCCAGAAGTTCGACGGCAACGGAGGGTTCCTGGGCAAGTGGGGCACCGCCGGAACGGCCGACGGTCAGT
>DATACN010000315.1:0-9369 GCA_036258995.1 Thermoleophilaceae bacterium
GGGGCGTTCGCGTAGGGCAGTCGGCGGCGTCATGTGCTCAGCGGTCTCCTCCCAGGCCGGTTTGGCAAAGCGACTTTACCATGAAAGGTAAAGGAGCTTGAAGTCAAGCGCAGTCGGGTATAAGGTCAAGGGTCATGACCATTGCTACCCAGCCCGAGCTCGCTCCAATCCTCTCCCGCGCAGACGCCGACGACGACCACGAGCAGGTCGTCATCCGCCAGGATCCGGACACCGGGCTGCGCCTGATCGTCGCCATTCATTCCACGGTGCTCGGCCCGTCGCTCGGAGGGATGCGGCTGAAGCGCTATCCGGGCGGGCTGCGCGAGGCCCTCGGCGATGTGCTGGCCCTGTCGCGCACGATGACGCTCAAGGCGTCGGCGGCCGGCCTCGACCTCGGCGGCGGCAAGTCGGTGATGCTCGACGACGGGCGCGAGGACATGCGTGAGGCGCGTCTCGCGGCCGCCGCCGAGCTGATCGACGGGCTGGGCGGGGCCTACATCACCGCGTAGGACATCGGCACCACCACCGCGGACATGGACTTCATGGCCGGCCACACCCGCTACGTGGTCGGGCGCTCGCGCGAGCAGGGCGGCGGCGGGGATCCCTCCCCCATCACCGCCGAGACGGTCTTCCGCGCCATCGGCCGGGGCCTCCACTGCGCCACCGGCTCCGATGAGCTCGAGGGCCGCCGGGTCGGCGTCGTCGGGCTGGGCAAGGTCGGGTCGGTGCTCGCCGGACGGCTGGCGGGGGCCGGCGCTCGCGTGGTGGCCTGCGACCTCGACGAGGCCAAGGCCGAGCGCTTCGCCGACGAGCACGGCGGACAGGTGGCCCCTTCAGCCGAGGCGATCCTGTCGATGCAGCTCGACGTGCTGGCCCCCTGTGCCGCGGGCGGGCTGATCGACGAGGCGCTGGGGCGCTCGATCGACTGCAAGGTCGTGGCCGGCGCGGCCAACAACCCCCTCACCAGCCGCGACGTCGCCCGCCTGCTGGCGAGCCGCGGGATCCTCTACGTGCCCGACTTCCTGGCCAACTGCGGCGGCCTGATCCACGTGTCGACCGAGTGGTACGGCGAGCGCGGCCCCGACTGCGGCGAGTGCATCGAGCGCGCGATGGAGCGGCTCGACGGCGCGATCGGGGCCGCCGAGCGCGATGGCCTCACGCCGCACGAGGTGGCCGAGCGCCAGGCGCTCGAACGCGTGCAGCGCGCCCGCGCCGCGGCATGACACCGCCACAGACGCTCGCCGCCCGGCCGTATACTCGCGCCGGGTTGGAGAGCTCCTTCGAGCCAGTCGCCACCCGCCGCACGTTCGAGGAGGCGGTGGACCAGATCGCCGAGAGGGTCAAGTCGGGCGATCTGCATGTAGGCGACCGCCTCGCCTCCGAGCGAGAGCTGGCCGCCCAGATGCGCATCAGCCGCCCGACTCTCCGCGAGGCCGTGAAGGTGCTGGCCGAGGCGGGCGTGCTCGAGGTGCGCCGCGGCCAGAGCGGCGGCATCTTCGTGGTCAGCGAGCTCGTCCCCCGCGAACTGTTGCGTAGCCGGTCGGAGATGCGGGTCGGGGAGGTGGCCGGCGTGCTGGAGGCCCGTCGGCTGCTCGAGCCGCGCGTCGCCCAGCTCGCCGCGGTGCACGCCGGGGAGGACGACTTCGCGGCCATGCAGGACACGATCGACCGCCAACGCGAGCTCGCCGGCGCCGACGACTTCCTGCAGCACGAGGACCTGTTCCTGCAGCTCGACTTGAAGTTCCACCTGGCGATGGCGCGCTCGACCCGCAACTCGACGGTGGTGTCGCTCATGCGCCATCTCTTCAACCGGCTAGAGATCGCCCGGGACATGGCGGTCCACGCCCCGCTCGTGCCGGACTGGGTGATCGAGATCCACGAGCGCACCCTGGCCGCCATCCGCGGCCACGACTTCGAGCTGATCGACGAGGTGATGGACGAGCACCTCAGCCAGCTGGAGCAGATCTGGGAGCGCGAGACCGGGCGAGGGCTGGTGCGGCCGCTGCCGGACTTCCTCCAGCCGGTCGCCGAGCGCTCGCGCGCGCTGCGCTCGTCCTAGCCGCGCGGCGCCATGTTGCGCCGGCTCCGGCCCCGGGTAGGCCTCGGGCATGAAAATCACGCGAAGGATCCTCTTGCTGACGCTGGCCGTCTGCGCGGCCGCGGCTTCCCCCGCTGCGGCGCAGACCTGGGCTCCGGCGGACAGCGCCACCATCCGGCCCGGCAACCAGACGCTCACCGAAGGGGCGCAGTGCACGTCCAACTTCGTCTTCAGCGACGGAGCCAACGTGTACCTGGGCCAGGCGGCGCACTGCGCCGGCACCGGCGGGGCGACCGAGACCAACGGTTGCGAGGCGGGCTCGCTGCCGCTCGGCACGCCGGTCGAGATCGAGGACGCCACCCAGCCGGGCACGCTCGTCTACAGCTCCTGGATCGCGATGCAGCAGGCTGGCGAGACCGACGCCAACACCTGCGGCTTCAACGACTTCGCCCTCGTGCAGGTGCATCCGGCGGACGCGGGGAGCGTGAACCCCACGATCCCGTTCTGGGGCGGGCCGACGGGCACCGCGACCACCACCGCCGCGGGCGACAAGGTGCTCTCCTACGGGAACAGCTCGCTGCGATTCGGCGCCGAGCCGCTCAAGCCCAAGGAGGGCGTGAGCCTCGGGACGAGCCGCGGCGGCTGGAATCACCAGGTCTACACCGTCACGCCCGGGATCCCAGGCGACTCCGGCAGCGCCTTCATCGACCGCCAGGGCCGGGCATTCGGCACGTTGAGCACGCTCCAGGCGGCGCCGGCCCCGGCCAGCAACGGCGTCAGCGACGTGAGCCGTGAGATCGGCTACATGCTCTCCCACGGCGGGCCGCAGGTGACGCTCGCGAACGGCACCGAGCCGTTCGAGGGCCCGCTGCTTCCGTAGCGCTCGTGCTCTAACGCTTCGCGAGGGCCTCGGCCACCTTGCCGAGGTCCTTCGCGAATGCCGCCCGCTCGGCGGAGCGGGCGGCGTCGTCCGGCGCCCGCAGGATCGCCGACGGGTGGATGGTGGCCGACACGATCGGCGCCAGCTCGGACTCGAGCAGCTCGCCGCGCTGCCGGCTGACGCGGAACGATGAGCCCAGCAACGCCTTGGCCGCGGTGGCGCCGAGCATGACCAGCGCCTCGGGCTTGACCTCCTCGAGCTCGGCGTCGAGCCACGGCCGGCAGGCGTCGATCTCGAACCGCTTGGGCGTCTGGTGGATGCGCCGGCGCCCGCGCTCCTCGAACTTGAAGTGCTTGACGACGTTGGTGATGTAGACGTCGTCCCGAGCGATTCCAACGGCCTCGAGCGCCTTGTCGAGCTCCTTGCCGGCGGGGCCTACGAAGGGGCGGCCCTGGCGGTCCTCCCGGTCCCCCGGCTGCTCGCCCACGAACATCACGGTCGACTTCTTCAGCCCTTCCCCGAAGACGGTCTGCGTGGCCGGACGCCAGAGGTGGCAGCCCCGGCACCCGGCAGAGGCGTCGCGCAGCGCCTTGAGCCCACCTCTCTCCGGAACGAACGGGCTTGCGTCGTTAGGCTCCGTCGCCATGGGATTCATGGACAGAGTAAGTGGAAGGCTGAAGAAGGCGGCCGGCGACCTGACCGGAGACAAGGGGCTGCAGCGCCAGGGCGACCGCGAGGAGCGCAAGGCCGACGCCAAGGAGGACCTCGAGCGGGCCCACGAGAACGTGGAGGAGCAGGCCGCGCGGGTCCGCGACGCCGAGGTCGAGGCCGAGGCCAAGCGCCAGCGGCGCCGTTAGCCAGGCGCCGAACGCGATGGCGGGACCACTGCTCGTGGTGGACGCGCCGTCGATGCTGTTCCGCGCGTTCTACGGGCTGCCGTCCACGATCAAGGGCAGCGACGGGCAGCCCGTCAACGCGCTGCTCGGGTCGGCCAACCTGGTCCTGCGAGAGGTCGAGGAGCACGACCCGCGGGCCGTGGTGCTCTGCTTCGGCCCCGACGCGGCCGAGTACCGCCTCGAGCTGTTCCCCGAGTACCACGCCGCGCGCGACGAGGAGCTGCCGGACGAGCTCGGCCCGCAGTGGGAGAAGTCCGCCGACTTCTTCGAGGCCTTCGGCTGGACGGTGGCCGTGCACGACACGCTCGAGGCCGACGACCTGCTGGGCGCCTACGCGCGCCGGGAGGCCGACGCCGGCGGCTCCTGCCTGATCATGACCGGCGACCGCGACCTGTTCCAGTGCGTCAACGACCAGGTCAAGGTGCTGTACGTGCGAACCGGCGCGCGCGGCGCCGAGCTGGTGGACCACGACGACGTCGTGCGCCGCTACGGCGTCGAGCCGGCGCTCGTGCCCGACTTCATCGCGCTGCGCGGCGACCCGTCCGACGGCATCCCCGGAGCGAAGGGGATCGGCGAGAAGACCGCGGCCGAGCTGCTGCGGCGTCACGGTTCCCTCGAGGCCACGCTCGAGGCGGGCATCCGCGAGTCCAAGCCCAGCGTCCGCTCCGCACTGGTCGGCGGGAGCGATGACCTGACCCGTTTCAAGGAGATCGCGACTCTGCGCGACGTCGACGTCGAGCTGCCCGAGGACACCCCGACCGACTACTCCCGAGCCGCCGAAGCCGCGCGGGAGCTCGGAATGCAGCGCCTGGCTGGGCGCCTCGAGGAAAAGGTGGCCGAGCAGTGAGGCGGTGATTCCCGCTACGTCGAGCGAGACTCATCCAAGGACTCGACGTAGATGGAATCCATCGCGCGAACCATCTGGTCCATCGAGAAGTGATCGACGATTCGGCGCCGTCCTCGGCTGCCCATCTCACCGGCACGGCCGGGGTCGTTCAATATCCGCTGTAGGGCCTGCGCCAAGGCGCCCGGGTCGGACGGTGGGACGAGGAAGCCCGTCTCCTCGTGCACGACCAGCTCCGGGATGCCGCCCATCGCGGTCGCCACTACCGGCAGCCCGTGCGCCATTGCCTCCCGGACGCTGTAAGGAGACAAGTCCATGTTCTCCGACGGCTGCACGACCACGTCGCTGGCATCGAGCACAGCCGAAACGTCATCCAGCCAGCCCAGGAACGCTATGTCTCCCGCGATCCCAAGCCGTTCGGCCCGGTCCCTCAAGCTGGGCTCCTGAGGACCGGTTCCGGCCACCAGCGTGCGGCTCTGGATGCCGGACGCCTTCAGCTTCGCTACGGCATCGAAAAGCTGCCTATGCCCCTTGTACGGGGCAAGGCCGCCGACGATCGCTATGACCGGGACGCCATCGGGAATCTCGAACCCTGCGCGGGCGGACTCCCTGGAGGCCTGGTCCGGCGATCCCAGCTCCTGACCGAAGGGCACCGTGCGAATACGGTCGAGCTCGATACCGCGCACCTCGTTCAGCTGTCGCCGTCCGACCTCGGCCCCGGTAATCCAGACGTTGGTGGCTCGGTCCACTCGGGAGTCGAGGGCTCGCTCGAGCGAAGGCGGCCAGTCGACGGGGGCCGCGTAGCCGTGAACGTAGTGGACCACAGCGGCCGAGGCCGCCGCTCTGTTCGCGAGGGCGGCCACGCGGCAACTCTCGGCGCCGGGGTAGCCCCCGTTGTTGATATGCAGCACGTCCGGTCGGAGACGGCCAAACAGGATGCGGAGGCGGCGGTAGTTCGTTACGGCCTGCCGGTAGCGCACCGCCGCGCGGCTGGCTCGCCTGTAAAGCGGCGAGACCCACGCATCTGGCGTGGGCGGGTTCCAGACGTCAGCGGCGCCGGCCGGCCTGCTGCCCACCAGCCTGCGGCCGAGGTCCAAGACCTGCGAGCGAAGCAGCGTCTCGATCGGCACGGTGTGCCGAGGTGGAAGCGACGGGATCTTCTCCTGTAGCCAACGGTCGAACTCGGCGTTGGGGTTGCCCGCGAACGAGACCGAATACCGATCAGGGTCGAGCCCTCGGACGAGATCCACGAGGAACCTCGCATCACCGCCGAGGGCGTAGGTCTCCGTGTAGATGAGGAGCCTGATCTGCCTGTCCGCCACGAGGTGCTCGATCCCGAGGCAGCTTCCCCCGTTCGCCTTGAGACTTCGATAGGAGACTCCGCACCGATGCTGCGGAGAACCCGCAAAGGTGCTCGTCCGAGCCCGCAAGGCTTGTGCTCCTCGCCAACCGCCCCTAAGTTCGTGGTATGGAAGAGAGGCCGCGCGGCGGGCGCCCGACGGTAGTGGTCGCGGACGATCACACGGTCGTCCGCGTGGGCGTGCGGCTGATCCTGGCCAGCGACGACGCATTCGAGGTTGTCGGCGAGGCCACCGACGTGGCGTCCACGATTCGCGCCGTGGAGACTCACCGCCCCTCGATCCTCCTGCTCGACCTGCACATGCCTGACGGGCTCAGCCTCGACGCGTTGCCCGCCATCCTCTCCGCGTCCCCCGAGACCCGGGTCGTCGCGCTGACCATGCAGGAGGGACCGGGATTCGCCGCTCGCGCCTTTTCCGCCGGCGCACATGGCTACGTGCTCAAGGAGGCCGTCGAAACCGAGCTGCTCAGCGCGTTGCAAACGGTCGCCGCAGGGCGCAAGTTCCTGGATCCGCGGGTGGGCGCCGCCGCGGTTTCGGACCTACCACTCAGCGAGCGGGAGCAGGCCGTCCTGCGTCTGCTGGCCCTCGGGAGCACGAACGCCCAGATTGCTCAGCGGCTGAGCTTCAGCGAGCGAACGATCGAGGCTTGCCGCGCGCAGATCAGACAGAAGCTCGGCGTCAGCGATCGGGCGACCCTCACCGAGTACGCACACTCCCATGGCCTGCTGGAGCGACCGCCGCGACGACCATCGGAGACCCCCTAGGAGCATCCGCATGCACAGCGACGCACTCAACGCACAGGATCGCGAACGTCGGCGCTGGGCGCGGGCCCTACATGACGAAACACTCCAGGGCCTCGGCGGTCTGCGCATCCTGCTCTCGACGGCGCGCGGCCGCGGCGACCCCGACCACCTCGCAGCGGCCGTCGATCAGGCGCTCGAGTTGCTCACGGAGGAGATCCACAAGCTGCGGCACTTGATCATCGATCTCCGACCTGCCGAGCTCGACGACATAGGGCTCGAAGCGGCAATCGAGAAGCTGGGGCGCCGCACCGCGGTATTCGGCGGCCCGAAGGTGACCACCGAAGTGCGCTTGTCCTATGAGGCCGGGACGAGTGCCAACCGCCTGACACCGGAAATCGAGACGGCCGCCTATCGGGTGGTCCAGGAGGCGCTCACTAACGCCGTGAAGCACGCCGACGCGAGCGCCGTCCACGTCCGCGTGAGCGACGCGAACGACGAGCTGGACGTCCAGGTCGCCGACGACGGGCGGGGCTTCAACGGCCGTCCAGCCGATGAGCGTTTCGGAATCGTAGGCATGCGTGAACGCGCGGCCCTCATATCAGGCACACTGACCGTGACGACCTCGAGCGAGGGCACGACCGTCCGGCTCGCTGCCCCGGCGCGGCGGCGCTGACCTGACTCGCGAAACAGCTAGTGGAGGCGGCCGGTTCTGCCCCGGCGTCCGCGGCGCTCCATCCCGATGCTTGCTACGAGCGTTCCCGTCGGAGTCTGTTCTCGGCGGCCGGGTCGGTCGATCCGCGGGGCACGTCGCCGGCGCCATACCCTCCTGAAGATGTCCCCCTCGGGCCGAGGATCCTGCCCTCGGGGTGAGCCCGCTAGTTGAAGCCGCTACCCGGACCGCGGGCTGCCCGGAGCGACTCCCTCACCTAATTAAGCGGCGAGGGCGAACTCATGATCGGAGTTCGCACTTGTTTTGTTCCCGGAGAGTTTTACGAGGCCAACCGGGGTCCTCGACTCGCCACATCGGGACGATCAGCTCCACGTCGAAGCTAGTACGCCCCCGTGGATTTCAAGGGTAGCGGCGCTGCCACAATTCGTATGGATGGATTCGCACGAATACGCACCCCGGGCGCCGCAGGAACTCGCGCCGCCGGCGCCGCGCGTCGAGCCGCCCAAGGCCCCATGGCGGCGAGTTCTCGGCGTGCTGGCTGCGGCCGGCCTCCTGCTGGTCAAGTTCGGGGCCAAGGTCAAGGTCGTGCTGCTGGCGCTGCCGAAGCTCAAGCTGTTCACGACCTCGGCCTCGATGCTCGTCTCGATTGGCGCCTACGCGCTCATCTGGGGCTGGAAGTTCGCGGTCGGATTCGTGCTGCTGCTGCTCGTGCACGAGCTGGGTCACGTGATCCAGCTTCGCCGCGAGGGCATCAAGGCCACCGCCCCGATGTTCATTCCCTTCCTCGGCGCCGTGGTGGCGATGAAGGAGCTTCCGAAGGACGCCGCCGCCGAGGCGCGCGTCGGGCTCGCGGGCCCCGTGCTCGGCTCGCTGGCGGCGCTCGTGCCGTTGGCGGTCTACTGGGCCACCGGTAACGAGCTGTTCCAGGCGCTCGCGTTCGTCGGCTTCTTCCTCAACCTCTTCAACCTGCTCCCCGTCCTGCCGCTCGACGGCGGCCGCGCCATGGCCGCGCTGTCGCCCTGGATGTGGTTCGTCGGCTACGGCCTGCTGGTCGCGGCGACGTTCGCGTTCCCGAACCCGATCATGCTGCTGATCCTGCTCTTCGGCGGGATCGAGACCTGGCGCCGCTGGAAGCAGCGCCACACGCCGGAGGCGCGCGAGTTCCACCGCGTCAAGCCGAGCACGCGCGCGGCGGTGGCGGGCGTCTACCTGGGACTGGCCGCTCTGCTCGCGGTGGGCATGGACGCCACCTTCGTCGAGCGCGACTTCGACGACGTCTAGCGGCGCTCGCTGAGCGCCCGGTCGATCTCGCGGCGGGTCTCGCGCTCCTTGATCGAGCGGCGCTTGTCCTTCATCTCCTTGCCTCTGGCCAGCGCCAGCTCGACCTTGGCGCGGGGGCCCTTGAAGTAGACCCGCGTTGGGACGAGCGTGAGGCCGCGCTCGGCGGTCTTGCCGATCAGGCGCTCTATCTCGCGCCGGTGCAGCAGGAGCTTGCGGGGGCGCTCGGGGTCGTGGTTCTCGCGCGCGGCCGGCTTGTAGGGGGCGATGTGCATGTTGCGGAGCCAGACCTCGCCGTCGCGGACCTCGCCGTAGGCGTCCTTTAGCTGGACGCCGCCCTCGCGCAGCGACTTGACCTCGGAGCCGCGCAGCTCGATGCCGGCCTCCCACTTCTCCAGGAGGTGGTAGCGGAACGAGGCCTGCCTGTTGGTGGCCACGTCGCCCGGCGCGGCCTTGCGCTTGCCCTTCTTGGCCATCAGTCCGAGTATGACCCAGCCGGTGACAGGTCCACCCGGCCTCGCGGCGCCTCGACGCGATCCACGACGACGTCGACCGGGTCGCCCAGCCGCAGGCGCCGGCCGCTGCTCTCGGCGACGAGCATCGTGCCCAGCTCGTTGAGGGTCCACCAGTCGCGCAGGCGGCGGCTCGGCAGGAATCCC
>DATACN010000316.1:0-9790 GCA_036258995.1 Thermoleophilaceae bacterium
GATCGCATCGGCATCCTCTTCTGGCACGGGGCTGAGCTCGATGCCCTCTACGTCCTCGGGGGTGTACATCGCGTTCACCGGGAAGCCATCGGCCGCGTGGGCGGGACGATCGGCCTCGTAGAGCGCGCGCTTGGCCCGACGAGCTTCGAGCGGCTGAAGCAGCAGGTCGAGGTGATAGATCGCCAGCGGCAGGAAGCGGCGCTCGCCCAGGGCGTCGAAGTTGTCGTGGCGCAGGCCCGGGAAGCGCCAGATGCCCGGGACGTTGCGCACCAGGCGCAGCTGGTAGTCGGGGGTCCAGGGGTGAGAGCGCAGGTAATGGTGCCTGTCGGGATGGAGCCAGCGCCGCGCCAGCGCGACGTTGGTGGGGCGCTCGGCGGCGAGAATGGCCGGCAGCTCACGCAACAGCGCAGCGCTCGGGACCTCGTCGTCGTCGATGCGCAGGATCCAGTCGGCTGTGCACTCGTTCATCAGCCATCCGAGGACGCGCGCCGGCATCCCGACGTCCAGCAGGTAGCTGCGGTCGGCCAGGTCCGCGCAGGCCTCGGCCGCCGCCGAGTCACCCTGCTCGTCGACGGCGAGAACGATCTCGGCTGCGACGGGCCGGATCAATTCGAGCAGCGCCCGCACCCGCTCGGCTGGCCCGCGGGTGAGGAGGCAGACGGAAAGCGAGCGGCCGGCCACTAGGGAGCCGTCGCAACGACCGCGTAGTCGGCGCTGTCGTAGACGTCGGCCTCGAAGTCCCCCGAGGCGTTCGGGAACACGACACGTCCGGACTCGAAGCCGGCGAAGCGGCAGTGCGCCAGCAGCACCTCGGGAAAGAGCGGGTGATGATGGGTGGGATCCACCCAGAACGCCTTCATCGCGGCGGGGGAGTGCGGATTGACGGTCTCGAAGATGGCCATGCCGCCCGGGGCAGCCTTCTCCCGCGCGAGCCGCAGGAAGGCGACGAGCCCCTCGTAGGACAGGTGCTCGACGAATTGGGCAGCGAAGATGGCCGGCACCGAGCCGTCCTCCTGACCGTCGAGGTGGTCGAGCGCGTCAGCCAGCTCCACCGTGTGACCCTTTCCTCGCGCGCGCCGCACCATGCCCTCGTCCAGGTCGACGCCCCTGGCCTCGATGCCGCTGTCGCGGAGCAGGTCCAGGAACTCGCCCCGGCCGCAACCGACGTCGAGCACCCAGCGCGCGTCGCGCAGCAGCTCGACGTACGTCTCCTGGCGCGCGCGCACGAGATCCTCGTCGCCGCGGAACACCGACTCGAACTCGAGGTACGCGTCGCCCGCGTCCGGGGGCTCCTCTCGGCGGTCGAAGGCGAGCACCGCACGGCCGCGCTCATCGCGCACGCTGATCGCCGGATGGCTCGGGCTGGGTCGTGCCTGCGCGGCCTGCAGCAGCCGGGCGAAGTGCGCCGTCGCGGCCCCCTGCAGAGTGTTGTCCCAGACAATGCGGTCCACGCGGTCCGCCAGTTGCTGCAGGGCCTGCAGCAACGCGAGGTTCAACTGATCCTGGTGGAAGGTGAAGGGCCGCATCGCCTGCAGCGCGGCGGCGCGCGCGGCACCCTTCGGGCCGCCCAGCTTCCTCGCCTCGGCGAGCGGGTCGTAGCCGACCTTCCACTTGGCCATGCGCAGCGGGATCCAGGCCTCGAGCGCGGGCGGCGGATCCGGATGCGAGCGCAGTGGCCTGATGGCAACCGCCGCCACGCGTTCGCCGGCGCGCGCTCCGACGCGCTCCAGCGAGAGCCGCTCCGTCACGTCACGCCGACCGCGTTCCGCCCGCGCCGCAGCCTCGTCGCGGTTCTCCCACACCTCCCGCATCAGCTCGGCGGCGTGGTCGAGGTCGGGCTCGGCCCATGTGCCCTCCTCCGGGTAGTTCTCGCCCTCGGGCCCGACGCGTGTGAGCCGGTGGCCGACTAGGTAGGAGTTGTCAGGAGTCATGAAGTCCGTGTTGCCGGAGAAGCCGGTCGCGATGACCGGCTTGCCGTGGGCCATCGCCTCCGCCAGCGCCAGGCCGAACCCCTCGGAGCGATGCAGCGAGACGTAGCAGTCGCTGGCCGCGATCAACCCGTCCTTCTCGGGCGCGGTCACGTAGCGGTCCACCACGTGCACGTCCGGGTGCTCGGCCGCCGCGCGGCGGACCCGCTCGAGCCGCTCGGGCTTGTAGTCGCCGTTGAAGCTCTTGAGCAGCAGCTGGGGGCCCTCGCCTGGCCGGAACGCGCGCCGGAATGCCTCGATCAGCCCGAGCGGGTTCTTGCGCTGCATGGTGCTGTAGAAGTCGAACAGGAACAGGAACGTGAATCGGTCCGGCAGGCCGAGGTCGGGCGCCGCGACCGGCTGTGCGGGCAGAGTCACCGGCAGCGGGACCGTCGTCACGGGCAGTGGCGAGCGCTCGCGCAGCAGTCCTGTCACGTAGTCCGAGTAAGTCCAGATCTCGTCGAGGAAATCGAACGCCCAGTCCCACTCCTCGGGGACGCGGTCGGTCTCCCAGGCCCACACGCCGATCGAGCGCCGGCGCTCGAAGAACAGCCTGCCGACATCCATCGCGAACTCCGGCAGCTCGGGCGCGTTCACGCAGATCAGGTTCACGTCGGGCTCCTTCAGGGTCTGGAGCTCCTCGAATTGAGCGGGGGCGGGAACCGACCCGTCCAGCTCCGGGAGCGGCACGTCCACGCTCAGCGTCCGCACCGGCACCCCCGCGGTCCGGAGGGCGTGCACGTAGAGCCGCGCTGCCTCGCCCAGGCCGAGCGCGCCACGCAGGAAGCCGGCCACCTCTACCGTGGGCTTGGAAGCCGCCATGGCAGGCGATCTTGGCACAGAGGAAGTCGTGCTCAGGACGGCTCCTTGCCGCGCTTGCGAAGCTCCCGCAGCTCCGCCTCCAGGGTCGCCTGCGAGGCGGCCAGTCCGGTCACCCGCTCGTCCAGCGTGCGCAGCACCCGCAGCAGCTCCTCCTCGACGTAGCGCTGTTTGACGGCCTGCGGGCGAATCAGGCGCAGCACCGCCCGCCGCAACGGCCGCCGCAGCGCGCCCAGGGCCGCACCCGGCGGCGACGGCGCCGGATCGGCGCGAACGCGCCGAGTTAGCTCGGTCAGGTCGAGCGGAGCCACCCGTCCACGGGGGTCCACCGGCAGGGTGCAGATGCGGCGCAGCCGCTGCGCCATGGCGCTGCCCGCCGCCGCCGGCGAGTAGACGGCGCGCACGTCCTCCCGTGCCCGGGCCCCGCGCCGTCGTGCCTCCTCCGGGTGATCGACCACGCGACGCATCAGCGCGGCGGCCTGGTCGAGGTCGGGATCGGCCCAGCTGCCGTCAGCGGGGTAGGGATCCTTGCCGGGACCGATCGCGACGAGCCGGAAGCCGACGGGAAAGCCGTTGGCCTCGGTGAGGTAGTCGCGCGGGCCGGAGTAGGCCGTCGCGATCACCGGCTTGCCGTGAAGCATGGCCTCGGCGATCGTCAGGCCGAAGCCTTCGGATCGGTGCAGCGACACGTAGCAGTCGCAGCCGGCCGTGAGCGCCGCCATCTCGTCCGCGGAAAGCGCGCCGTCAAGCACCTCGATGTCGGGACGGTCACCCGCTGCGCCCACCACACGGCCGTGCTGCTCGGGATGGCTCGCGCCCCCCAGCGTCTTGACGACGAGCCGGGCGCCATCGTCGGGCCCGAACGCGCGCCGGTAGGCCTCGATCAGGCCCAGCGGGTTCTTTCGTTCGAACACGCTCGCGTAGTCGAACGCGAACAGGAATGTGAAGCCGTCCGCCGGCTCCACGGGGCCGCCGTCGCCGACGGGGACCTCCGGCACGGGCAGCGGCAGCCGCACCACGGGTACGGGTGAGGGCATCGCCAGCGCGTCGGCGACGTGGTGTGAGCCGACCCAGAGCTCGTCGAGGTGGTCGAAGGCGCGCAGCCAGCGATCCGGGAAGGCGGCGACCTCCCACCACCAGAAACCGATCGTGTAGCGGCCGGCGAAGAACTCCGCGCCCAGCTCGGCGAAGGCGCCCTCCATGCCCTCGGCGTTGGCACAGACGAGGTTCACCGGATGGGCGGGGCCGCCCTCACGGCGCGGCCGCTCGGACTCAAGCAGGGGATCCGGGCGTCCGCCGAGGTTGTGTCGCCGCACCGGCACACCCGCGTGGTCGAGTGCCGTGCCCACGCGGCGGGCCACCTCTCCGACACCCACCATGGAGTCGAAGTAACCCGCAAGGTTGACACCGACGGAGAGCTCGTCGTCTCTTACGCGCGCCACGGCCATCGGCGGCGATTGAGGGTAGCGACGCTGGGTCCTCCCCTACCCTGTCGCCGATGCCAGGCGACCGACCGGGTGGGGCCGCGCTGAGCGCCACGGGCCTATCGAAGACGTTCCGTATCCCGAGGGAGCAGGTGCACACGCTCAAGGAGCGAGCGCTGCACCCGCTCCGGCGCGGCTCGCATCACGAGCTGCGGGCACTCGACGACGTCTCGTTCGAGGTGGAGCCGGGCGAGTTCTTCGGCGTGGTGGGTCGCAACGGCAGCGGCAAGAGCACGCTCATGAAATGCGTCGCGGGCATCTACCGGCCCGACGCCGGCGAGATCTGGGCGCGTGGAAGGATGGCCACCTTCATCGAGCTGGGCGTCGGCTTCAACCCGGACCTCGCGGCGCACGACAACGTGATGATCAACGCGATCATGCTGGGGCTGTCGCCGGCCGAAGCGCGCCGCCGCTACGAGGCGATCGTGCGGTTCGCCGAGCTCGAGGAGTTCGCCGACCTCAAGCTCAAGAACTACTCGTCAGGCATGCACGTGAGGCTCGCCTTCTCGGTCATGGCGCACGTGGACGCGGACCTCCTGCTGATCGACGAGGTGCTGGCCGTCGGGGATGCGTCGTTCCAGCAGAAGTGCCATGACGCTCTGCAGGAGCTTCGCGGTCGCGGCAAGACGATCGTCCTGGTGACTCACGACATGAACGCCGTACAACGGTTCTGCGATCGCGCGATGGTGCTGGAGCGCGGCAAGGTCGTCGGCATCGGCGACCCGCGCTCGGTGGCGCGGCGCTATCAGGAGCTGAACTTCGGCGGCGCTGCCGACGCCGCGCTCAGCGGCGCGCACCTCGGCGACGGCGCCGCCTCGATCCTAGACATCTGGTTCGAGGACGGCGATGGGCGGCGCGCAGAAGCGATGCCGCACGCGTCGGACTGCGGCCTGTTCATGCGCGTGGAGTTCAACCAGCGTGTCGAGGATCCGACGTTCGGCGTGATGGTCACGGACGAGAAGCACCGGCCGGTCTGGGCGGCTACGTCCGGGCTCGCCGTGCGCCGCAGCGGCGGATTCGACGCGGGCGAACGGGTCGATGTCGGGTTCCGGTTCAGCAACGTGCTCGCCCCAGGGCGCTATTTCGCCTCGCCCGAAGTCGTCTATTACGGCGGCGGACACCGCCTGATGGACCACCGCGAGGACGCCGCCACGATGGTGGTGACGGGAGTGCGCGAGGCGCCCGGCATGGTCGACCTGCCCGTCGAGGTGACCATTACAAGCTCGAACGCGCCGGTTGAGCAAGCCGCCGGCCGTTGATCGACGAGCGGTGATGCATGCCGACCTGACCGCCGCGGAGCGGCTGCCGGACGCCCACCGCGTAACCGGCCCGTCCGCGATCGCAGGCGACTGGCGCCGCTTCGCGTTCCTCACGGTGACGCTCGCTCTGACCGACTGGAAGCTGCGCTTCTACGGCTCCGTGCTGGGGTACCTGTGGTCGCTGCTGCGGCCGCTGTTGCTGTTCGGGATCCTGTACGTGGTCTTCAGCCAGGTCGTCCGGATCGGCGGCGAGGTGGAGCACTACCCGGTCCAGCTTCTGCTGGGAGTCGTGCTCTTCGTCTACTTCGCCGAGGTGACAGGGGACTGCGTGGAAAGCGTCGTCGACCGCGAGCAGCTGGTGCGCAAAGTCGCGTTCCCGAGGATGGTCGTACCGCTCTCCGTGGCGCTCTCGTGCTCGTTCAACCTGATGGTGAATCTGATCGCGGTCGCGTTGTTCGTGCTGCTGTCCGGCGTCGAGGTGATGTGGACCTGGCTGCTGGTCGTCGTTCCGCTCGCATTGCTCGTCGTGCTCGCGACGGGCGTGGGGATGCTGCTCTCGGCGCTCTACGTTCCCTTCCGCGACGTACGGCCGATCTGGGACGTCGTATCGCAGGGGCTCTTCTACGCGACGCCCGTGTTCTACCCGGTCGAGCTCGTGCTCGACGTCAGCCAGGAGGCCACCAGGGTGGTGCTGGCGAATCCGCTCGCGGCGATCATCGTCGAGGCCCGTCACCTCGTCACCGGCAGCTCCCCGAGCGCCGCCGAGGCGATGGGGGGCGCGGCTTGGCTGGCGCTGCCGGCCACGATTTTGATCGGCTGCACACTGCTCGGCTTCTGGGTCTTCAATCGCATCGCGCCGCGGGTGGCCGAGGACCTCTAGTGACCACCCTCTTCCTGGCGAGCTGGGTGCTGTTCCCGGTCATCCTCGTGATCCTCACGCTCGGCTGCGGACTGCTCGTGCGCCGCCTGGCGGGCGATGCCGTCCCCGGCGTGCTGCTGTTGCCGGTCGGTCTCGCGGCGGTGATCGTCGTCAGCGTGGCCGTGCAGTGGAGCAGCGCCACAGCGGCGCTGAGCGGGCCCGCGCTGATCGCGCTGTCGCTGCTCGGCTACGCCCTGTCGGCTCCGCACGTCGCGACGCTGGCGAGGCCGACGCGCGACTGGCTGTGGCCGGGGCTCGGAGCTTTCGGCGCCTTCGCCGCGCTCGCCGCGCCGGTCGTGCTGGCCGGCCGGCCCGGCTTCAGCGGTTACACGCACATCGTCGACATCGGGCACGTGTTCGACTTCGCCGCTCACCTGGCACAGGACGGGCGTGCGTCGCCCGGAACCGTCGACTCCTCGTTCGAGGAGGTCGTGTCGAAGATGCTCTCGGTCAGCTATCCCGCCGGCGCCCAGGGCCCGCTCGGAGCACTCGCTCGCACGCTCGGCGTCGACGTGCCCTGGCTGTATCAGCCGCTGCTGGCCTTCCACGGCGCGATCACAGCGCTGGCGGTGTACGGGTTCGTCGCGCCGATGATCCAGTCGCCCCTCATGCGCGCGCTGGCGGCGGCCGTCTCGGCACAGCCGAGCCTGCTCTACGGCTACGCCCTGACCGGCGGCATCAAGGAGCTGATCGCGGCGTCGATGCTGGTGCTCGTCGCCGCCCTGCTTCGCATCAGCCCGCCCGGCCGGGCGCCGAGACGGGCGCTGCTTCCCGCAGGGCTGGCGGTGGCGGCCGCGATCTCCGCGTTCATGGTGGCCATCGGCCCCTGGGTGGCTGCGCTGTTCGGCGCCCTGCTCGCGGCCGCGCTGTGGCGCTCCCGGGACCGCGTCCGGACGGTCGCGGCCTGGACAGGGCTAAGCGCGCTGATCGTGGTGCTGGCGCTGCCCACGCTCATCCCGGCGTTCAAGATCCTGCGCTCAGCGGCGGCGGCGGGCGGAGCCGTCGACCTGGGCCTCGGCAACCTGTCGCAGCCGCTGTCGGTCTGGGCGAGCGCGGGGGTCTGGGTTACGGGCGACTACCGGTTCCCACTGGCCGAGCCGACCCCCACCTACGTCCTGATTGCAATCGTGCTGCTGCTGGCGGCGGTGGGCGTCGCGCACACGATCCGGCTGCGTGACCCGGTGGCGCCGGCGCTGGCGCTGGCGGCGGCGGCCGCGCTGGCCTGGGTCACTTTGAGGACCGGACCCTGGATAGAGCTGAAGGCGTTCGCGATCACCGGCATGATCAGCGTGGCGTTCGGATTCATCGGCGCCGCAGCGGTGGCCTCGCGCTTCCCGCGCGCGGTCGCCTGGGGCGCCACCCTGGTGGTAGCCGGCGCGGTCCTGTGGGGCAACGCACGTGTCTACCACGCGATCACGGTGGCTCCTGCCGAGCGCTTCCGGGACCTGGAGCGGATCGGCGACGACTTCGCCGGGTCGGGGCCGACCCTCTATCCCGCCTTCGAGGAGTACGCGGAGTACTTCCTGCGCGAGGTCCGCGCGACGAGCCTGGTGAACCCGGCGCGCGGCCAGCTCGAGCTGCGTCCGCACCTCAAGCTTCCGGCCGGTCAGCAGTTCGGCTACGACCTCGACCAGTTCGAACTCGACTACCTGCAGTCGTTCTCGCTGATCGTCCAACGGCGCGACCCGAGGGGCAGCCGGCCTCCCAGCAACTGGCTCCGCGTGCGACGCACGCGCTTCCACGAAGTCTGGCGCCGCGCCCGGCCCGCAACGGCGGTGCGTCTCCACCTGCCGCTCTCCGGCTCGCAGAGCAGGCCGGCCGCGACCTGCCGACGGCTGGCCACGGCACTCCGCTCGACGGACCCGCGCGCCCGTGTCGCGTACGCCATGAGCGCTCAGACCGTCGAGCTCGACCTTGCCAAGGTGCCGCGCTCGGCCAACTGGCCGGCGGACGACGGCACTCTGGTGACATTCGGCCCCGGCAGCGCCCAGGGCCGGGTCGTCGTGCCCCGTGGCGGCCGATACGAGGCCTGGCTCGGCGGCTCTTTCGGACGTGGGGTGACGGTCTCAATCGACGGTCAGGAGGTGGCGACGCTCGCCTACCGGCCGAACTACCCCCGCCAGATCGAATACGTCGGCGAGGTCGAGCTCGACCCCGGACCTCACCGGATCCGGATCAGCCGCGGCGGCGGCGACCTGCGACCCGGCAACGGTGACGAGGTGTCCCGCTTCGCCGGCCCGCTGATCCTCGAACGCCTGCCCGACCGCAGCGCGCGAGTCCGAACGGTGAGCGCAGCGGAGGGCGAACGCATCTGCAGGGGCAGCCAACGCCTCGACTGGATCGAGGTGGTAGAGCCGGCGTGAACTACGCCCGGCCCGGGTCGTCCAGGACCTCGGCGTAGGCCGCCGCGGTCCGCTCCGCGCAGGACCGCCAGGTGAAGCCCGCGGCCCGGGCCCGCCCACGGGCGCGCAGCTCGGCGACGAGCTGGGGTGAAGAGAGCACGCGCTCGACCGCGGTGGCGATCGCCTCCGGGTGGGTCGGATCCGTCAGCAGGGCGGCATCGCCGACCACCTCGGGCAGGGCGGGCCGGTCGCTGGTCACGACCGGGGCCCCGCAGGCCATCGCCTCGAGCGGCGGGAAACCGAAACCCTCCGCCAGCGACGGGAACACGAAGCAGGCCGCCGCCGAGTAGAGACGCACGAGCTCGTCGTCGTCCACGAAGCCCGTCGCGACCACGTCCTCGCGCGGCCTGCGCAGCTCGCTGTCGAGCATGCCGTCGCGCCACCCCTTGCCGCCTACCACCGCCAGCGAGAGGCCAGGAAACCGCGGCGCGAGCAGATCGAAAGCGCGCAGCACGCCCTCGAGGTTCTTGCGCGGCTCGAGCGTCCCGACCGCGAGCAGATAGGGCGCGCGGAGGCCGAACCGGCGCAGCAGCCAATCGGGGTCGGACTGCAGCGGCCGAAACCGGGCCTCGATTCCGAACGGCGTCGCGGTCACCCGCTCAGGCGGGACGCCGAGCAGCTCGAGCACCTCAGCGCGGGTGTGCTCGGAGTTGGTGAGGATGCGGTGCGCCGAGCGGACCACGCGCAGGCTGGCCCTCGTGTGAACCACGGTGGCGCGCGGAAACAGCCGCGGGAAGCGCAGCGGCAGCAGGTCGTGGACTGTCACCACGAGCGGCAGCCGGCGCGTCACGGCCGGCGCCGCGTGCGTGCAGTGGACCAGGTCCGCGCCTGCGCGCCTGGCCCGGCGCTCGAGCAGCAGCGGGTAGTAGAGGCCCTCCCGGGCGAGGCCCTGGGCGACGCGGCGGATCCGTCCCGCCGATGGGCGGTCGACGGCAGACAA
>DATACN010000317.1:0-4360 GCA_036258995.1 Thermoleophilaceae bacterium
CATGCGCCGGCCGCTAGCGCGGCGGAACTAGCCTCGCTTGGGTTCCCGCGACACCTGCGATTAGTAGAACGGACCTGGCCGGGCTTGTCAAACGCTCAGAGCAGCGTCGACAGCGAGGTGCCCATGTCGCGGGCCGCGTCGAAGAGGGGGGCGGGGACGATTCCGAAGAAGATCGTCGCGGCGCCGAACAGCACGGCCACCGTCGTGACCTCCGGCTGGGCGCGGGCATCGGCCTCGGGCGACCAGCCGGCCACGGGCTTCACGGGCCTGCCGCGCAGCCGCGGGAGCTCGAGCTCCATCCGGCCCATCCACATGACCGCCACCACGCGCAGGTAGTAACCGAGCGAGACCACCGAGCCGAGCACGATCGCCACCCCCAGCCAGGTGTAGTCGCCGCTGACCGAGGCGTTGATCAAATAGAACTTGCCGATGAAGCCGGCGGTGGCGGGGAAGCCGGCCAGCGACAGCATGGCGATCGTCATCGGCCAGGCGAGCCAGGGCTGCGCGCGTCCCAGCTCGGCGAACGAGGTCAGGTCGTCGCCGTGCTCGGAGACCCGCTCGCGCGCGATCACCACCGCGAAGGCCGCCACGTTCATAACGAGGTAGACGGCCAGGTAGAACGCCGTGGCCTGGAGCCCGAGGCGCGTTCCCACCACCACGCCGGCGAGCAGGTAGCCGGCCTGGGCCACGCCCGACCAGGCCAGCATCCGCTTCAGCGAGCGCTGGGTGAGGGCACCGACGTTTCCGATCGCGATCGTCACCACTGCGAGGGCGGCCAGCGCGGGGCCCCAGTCGAGCTGTGTGGTGGCGACCGCATGGTCGAACAGCCGCAGGAAGATCGCGAAGGCGGCGGCCTTGGTGGCTACAGCCATGAACGCCGTGATCGGCGTGGGGGCCCCCTGGTACACGTCCGGCGTCCACTGGTGGAAGGGAGCCACGGAGGCCTTGAAGGCCAGGCCCGTCGCCGACAGGGCGATGCCGGTCAGGAGCAGGGGGTCTCCCTCGCCGACCGTGTCCCCGATCGCGGAGGCGATCTCGCCGAACCGGGTCGCGCCAGTCGCTCCGTAGACCAGCGCCAGGCCGTAGAGCAGCGAGGCGGAGCCCACCGATCCGATGACCAGGTACTTCAAGCCGGCCTCCAGCGACGTGCGGCGCCGCAGCTCGGTCGCGCAGAGCACATAGAGAGGGATCGAGAGCAGCTCGAGACCGATGAAGAGGCTGACCAGGCTCTCGGCGGCGGCCAGCACGACCATGCCGGCGATCGAGCCGAGGAGCAGCGAGTAGTACTCGCCGGCCCCCGCCTCCCGGACCGCCTCGGCGCGCAGCGACAGGGCCACGGTCACCAGCCCGGAGACGAAGAACAGGATCGACATCCCGAGCGCCAGCGTGTCCATGACCAGGGCGCCCTCGATGAGAGGCTCGCCGTCGCCCGGCTCCCAGACCCAGATGCTCAGCCCGATGGCCGCCAGGAGCGAGACCGCGGTGAGGGCCGGCACGAGCACGGCGCGGGCGAAGCGGGTGCGGAACAGTCCCGCCATCAGCACCACGACCGACCCGCCGATGGTCGCGAACAGCGGCGAGAGCGCCTTGTAGTCGATCTCCGGGGCTTGGACCTGGGCGAGCAGGGTCCTCATCGCGCCCTCTCCACCTGGGTCGTGGTCGCCGCCTCGGTCCGCTCGAGGATCAGCTGCGGATACAGACCGAGCGCGATCACGATCGCCACGAGCGGGGCCACGGCGGCGAGGTCGAGCCGGCACATCTCACGCGACTCGACGGCCGGACCGGGCTGGTTGTGCATCGAGCGCTGGAAGGCCCGGATCATGTAGACCGCCGCCAGGATCACCCCGACGCCCGCGACGACCCCGTAGACCAGGTGGTCCTCGAAGGCTCCGAACAGGATCAGGATCTCGCCGACGAAGTTCGGCGACCCGGGCATCGCCAGGGTGGCGAACGCCACGACCAGGAACAGGGCGGCCAGGACCGGGGCCCGGAAGGCCAGCCCGCTGAGCTGCGCCAGCGACTCGCTGCCGCCGGCGCGGGCAGCGATCACGCCCACGATCAGGAACAGCGCCACTACCACCAGGCCGTGGTTGACCATCTGCATCACGGCCCCCTGGGCACCCTTCCCCTCGAGCGTGAAGATCCCAAGCGTGATGAAACCGAGCTGGGCGATCGACGAGTAGGCCACGACCAATCGCAGGTTGTCCTGCGAGAAGGCCAGCACCGAGCCGTAGAGGATCGAGAACACCGACAGCGCGATCAGCAGCTCCGAGAAGTGCTGCGACGCGTCGGGCATCACCGGCAGCACGATCCGGAGGAACCCGTAGACGCCTACCTTGGACAGCACGGCCGACAGCAGCGCCAGCACCGGCAGCGGCGTGGAGCGGTAGGTGTCGGGCACCCAGCCGTGCAGCGGGAAGAGCGGCGCCTTGACCAGGAAGGCCGCCGCGAACAGCAGGAAGATCCACTGCTGGCTGCCCTCCTCGAGCGTGCGCTGCTCGAGCGCCTGGAGCGAGAACGAGATGGACCCGTCGTCGGGCACCGACAGCGCGCCGAGGGCGACCGCGCCGACCAGCATCAGCAGCGAGCCGGCCAGCGTGTAGATCACGAACTTGGTGGTGGCGCGCACACGGTCGCCGCTGCCCCAGCCGCCGATCAGGAAGTAGAACGGCACGAGCATCAGGTCGAAGAAGACGACGAACAGCGCCAGGTCCTGGGCCATGAAGGCGCCCAGCACCGCGGTCTCGGCGAGCGCGAGGTGGAAGAAGTAGAGGCGCGGGCGCTCCTGCTCGCGGAAGCACGCCACCAGCGTGCACGGCACCCAGGCGAGCGCCGTCAGCCCGACCAGGAACAGGTTGAGGCCGTCGATACCGAGGGCGTAGTGGATGCCGAGCTCCGAGATCCACTCCTCGTCGGTCACGTACTTGAGGCCCTCGCTGCCGCTGTCGAAGTCGGCGATCATCGCCACCGCGTACGCGAGCACTCCGACCGTGCCGGCCAGCACCACCCAGCGGCCGTAGGGGCGCGGGACCACAGCGCCGATCAGCCCTGCCGCCAGCGGCATGAACAGGACGATCGAGAGGTGGATCGTGAGCATCGCCTACGAGCTCACGATCAGGAAGTAGAGGGCCAGGCCGCCGACGCCGAGCAGCAGCACGAGCGCGTAGGCGCGCAGGTAGCCGGTCTGGATCGCGCGCGCGAACGAGGAGCCCGCCCGCACCAGGCCGCTCGCCCCGCCGGTGATCACGCCCTGCACGAAGTCCGTCTCGATCACGCTTCGAGCGAAGCTTCCGGCCGCCCCCCAGGGCCGCACGAACAGCCGGTCGTAGAGCTCGTCGAAGTACCACTTGTTGAAGAGGAAGTCGTGCGCCGGCGCGAACCGCTCGCGCAACCCTGTCGTCCAACCGGGCCGGCGCAGGTACGCGAACCAGGCCAGGGCGATGCCGGCGAACGCGATCAGGCCGCCGATGCCGAGGCCGGTGAACTCGGCACCCTCGCTCGGCACGCTCTCGTGGAAGCGCGACTCCTCGAACGTCGGCTCCAGGAAGTGCTCGAGCGTGTCGGTGGCGGCCGGCACGCCGACTATCCCGCCGATGATCGCGAGCACGGCCAGCGCCCCCATGGCGATCTTCATCGGCCACTCGCGCTCGGCCACGTGGTGCTCCTCGCCGGGGAAGCCGACGTCGGTGTCCTCGGCCTCGCCAGTCATCGGGTTGGCGGGGGCGTGGTGTGCCAGATGGCCCTGCTCGAGCTCGCGCGCCTCCTCGACCGGCTTGCCGAAGAAGGTGCGGAACACCATCCGGAAGGCGTAGAAGGCGGTGAGGAAGGCGGCGATGTAGCCGACCACCGCCAGGACCACATAGGCCCCGCCGCGGTGGGCCGTGAACGCCAGCACCTCGTCCTTCGAGAAGAAGCCGGACAGCAGCGGGAAGCCGGCCAGCGCCAACGCGCCGATGGTGAACGTCACGAAGGTGAACGGCATGGCCTTGCGGAAGCCGCCCATGCGGTCGATGTCCTGCGTCCCGGCCATCGCCCCGATCACAGAGCCGGCGCCCATGAACAGCAGCGCCTTGAAGAACGCGTGGGTCATCAGGTGGAAGAGGCCGGCGCCGTAGGCGGCCACCGAGACGCCCAGCACCATGTAGCCGATCTGGGAGATCGTCGAGTACGCGATGATGCGCTTGAGGTCGGTGACGGCCAGCGCCACTGTCGCCGCGAACAGCAGCGTGAGCGTGCCGATGATCGCGCTGACGTCCGCGGCGGTCGGCGCCAGCTCGAACAGCGGGAAGGTGCGCGCGATCAGGTAGACGCCGGCGGTGACCATCGTGGCGGCGTGGATCAGCGCGGAGACCGGAGTGGG
>DATACN010000318.1:0-3511 GCA_036258995.1 Thermoleophilaceae bacterium
GATGCGCTCGCGCGCCTCGTCGGAGTTCACGCTCTCCGGCTGGATCAGGTCGATCCCGAGCCTTGGCGCCTGCTCGGCCACCGGCGGCGGCGCGAGCTTGCGCCCACGGCCCCGTGGCCGGTCCGGCCTGGTGACAACGAGCTCAGGGCGGTGGGACGAGCCCGCGAGCCGCTCGAGGACTGCCACGGCGAAGGCCGAAGTGCCCAGGTAGACGGTCCTCACGGCGCAGCAGGCTAGCCTGCACTCATGGAGCGGCTGGTGCCCCGCCTGCGGGAGATCGTCGGCGACGAGCACGTCATCACCCACGAGCACCAGCTGCGCACCTACGAGTCGGACGGGCTGCTGCAGTACGCGGTCACGCCCGGAGCCGTGGTTCTGCCGGGCAGCGCCGAGGAGGTCCGGCGCGTCGTGGCCGCCTGCCACGCGAGCGGCACGCCATTCGTGGCGCGCGGCGCGGGCTCCGGCCTGTCGGGCGGCGCGTTGCCGATCGAGGACGGCGTGCTGATCGCGCTCTCGCGCCTGCGCCGGGTACTCGAGGTCGACCTCGACAACCAGCGCGTGCTGGTGGAGCCCGGAGTGACCAACCTCGCGGTCTCACAGGCGGTCGGCCCGACCCACTTCTATCCGCCCGATCCCTCCAGCCAGATCGTCTGCACGATCGGCGGCAACGTGGCCGAGAACTCGGGCGGGGCTCACTGCTTCAAGTACGGCTTCACCACCAACTACGTGACCGGTCTCGAGCTCGTGATGCCCGACGGCGAGGTGGTCGAGCTGGGTGGCAAGGAGTACGACATGCCCGGCTACGACCTGCTGGGCGCATTCGTGGGCTCGGAGGGGACGCTGGCAGTGGCCACGAGATCTGGCTGCGGGTGATCCCCAAGCCCGAGTCGGTGCGGACGCTGGTGGCCTTCTTCGGGTCCACCGAGCAGGCCGGTGAGGTTGTCTCCAAGATCGTCTCGGGCGGCATCGTCCCGGGCGCGATCGAGATGATGGACAACCTCTCGATCCGCGCGGCCGAGGGGGCGACGAACACGGGTTACCCGCAGGACGCCGGCGCGGCGCTGGTGGTCGAGCTCGACGGCTCCGAGGCCGAGTGCGAGGCCCGCTTCGACCACGTGGTGGAGATCTGCGAACGCGCCGGAGCGGACTCGATCCGGGTGGCGAAGGACGAGATCGAGCGCGAGCTGATCTGGAAGGCGCGCAAGGCGGCCTTCGCCGCCATGGGGCGGATCGCGCCCAACTACTACGTGCAGGACAGCGTCATCCCGCGGACGCGTCTGCCGGAGGTGCTCCGCCAGATCGACGAGCTCGCCGGCGAGTACGAGCTCCAGGTGGCCAACGTGTTCCACGCCGGCGACGGCAATCTTCACCCGCTGGTCTGCTACGACGGCCGCAAGGAGGGCGAGCCCGAGCGCGCCGAGGAGCTGGCCGGCCTGATCGTCAAGGTTTGCGTCGACGCGGGCGGGTCGATCACCGGCGAGCACGGCGTCGGCGTCGACAAGAAGGCCTACATGCCGCAGATGTTCGGCGAGCCCGACCTGGCGACCTTTCAGCGGCTGCGCTGTGCGTTCGACCCCGACGGGCTGGCCAACCCCGGCAAGGTGATGCCGACTCCGCGCCTGTGCGGCGAGGTGCCCGGGCCGTACAGGCAACACCCGCTGGAGGCCGCCGGGCTGGCCGAGCGGTTTTGAGCGTCGCGGTCTCTTCTCGAGAAGAGCTGGCCGCCGCGCTGCGCGACGCCGGCGGTCCCGTGCGCTTCCGCGGAGGCGGCACCAAGCTCCACTGGGGTGCAACGGGTCGACCTGCAACCGAGCTCTCGACTGCCAGGCTCGATCGCGTCGTCGAGCACAACGCCGGCGACCTGACCGCGGTGCTCGAGGCGGGCGTGCCGCTGGAGCGCGCGCAGGCGACGTTCGCCGAGGCCGACCAGATGCTCGCCCTCGACCCTCCGGACCCGGGCGGGGCAACGATCGGCGGCCTCGTCGCCACCGGCGACTCCGGGCCGCTGCGCTCGCGCTACGGCGCGGCCCGCGACCTGGTGGTCGGCGTGACGGTGGCGCTGTCCGACGGAACGGTGGCCAAGGCCGGCGGCAAGGTGATCAAGAACGTTGCTGGCTACGACCTGGCCAAGCTCTTCACGGGCTCGTTCGGCACGCTCGGGGCGATCCTCGAGGTCAGCGTGCGCCTGCATCCCCTGCCGCCCGCCACGATCAGCGCCGCCGCCGGCTCGACGGACCCGGGCGAGCTGGCGCGCGCCGCCCGCGAGCTGTCGCACGCCCAGCTCGAGCACATCGGGCTGGACGTGCGCTTTGGCGGCGGCGACGGCGCGGTGCTCGTGCGGTTCGGCGGCGCCGCCTGCCGCGAGCAGGCCGACGCGGCAGCGCGTGTGCTGTCGCGCGCCGGGCTGGAGGGGTCTGTGGTGGAGGACGACGAGCAGGCGTGGCGCCTCCAGCGGGAAGGACAGCGCTCGGCGGATGGGACCGTCGTCCGCGTTTCCTCGGTGCAGACGCAGCTCGAGGCCGTAATGGCCGCCGCCGGCCGCCTCGGCGCCAGGCTGGTGGGTCGGGTGCCGCTCGGGCTGTCCTGGCTGCGGCTGGAGAACCACTCGCCGGAGGAGGCCGCGCGAGCCGTGGAGGAGCTGCGCGCGGAGCTCGCGCCCTCCCCGTGCGTGGTGCTCGATGCGCCGGACGAGCTCCGGGGGCTGGTCGAGCCATGGCCGCAGCCGCACCCGGGGGCGCTCGAGCTGATGCGCCGCGTCAAGCAGCGCTTCGACCCGGCCGGGATCTGCAACCCGGGAGTTTTCGTGGGAGGGATCTAGGTGGCGACCGGGGCCTTCGACGCGACCCGCCCGCCGCAGGAGGAGCTGATCGCCGAGTGCGTGCACTGCGGTTTCTGCTTGCCCACCTGTCCGACGTATTCCTTGTGGGGTGAGGAGATGGATTCGCCGCGCGGGCGGATCGTGCTGATGAAGGAGGGGCTCGAGGAGGGCTCGGAGCTGTCGGCGCCGCTCGTCGAGCACATCGACAACTGCCTCGGCTGCATGGCCTGCGTCACGGCCTGCCCGTCGGGGGTCAAGTACGACAAGCTGATCGAGGACACGCGCGCCCAGATCGAGCGCAACTACCCGCGCTCGCTGCGCGAGCGCGCCTTTCGCCGGCTGGTCTTCGCGCTCTTCACCCACCCAGGACGGCTCCGCGCTCTGGCCCCGGGCCTGGCGCTGGCGCGGGGGCTGCGCATCGACCGGCTGGCCCGGCGGCGGCGGGTGCTGCGCATCGCGCCGCGGCTCGCCACCCTCGCGGCGCTGTCGCCGCGCACGCCGCTCCGGCGGGCTCTAGCCCGCCTGCCCGAGCGCTTCGAGGCCCAGGGCGAGCGACGCGGGACGGTCGCCCTGCTCCAGGGCTGCGTGCAGCGCGTGTTCTTCGGCGGCGTGAACGATGCGACGGCCCGCGTTCTCGCAGCCGATGGCTTCGAGGTCCACGCCCCGCCGCAGCCGCCCTGCTGCGGGGCGCTC
>DATACN010000319.1:0-22182 GCA_036258995.1 Thermoleophilaceae bacterium
CCGGGGCGGTGATCGTGTGGGACACCGGCGATTACCGCAACCTCACCCGCCGCGACGGGGCCGAGGTGCCGATGCGGGAGGCGCTCGAGAACGGCCATGCGGTCGTCTGGCTGGAGGGGCGCAAGATCAGGGGCGGCTACGCGCTGACGCGTACGGGCGCCGGGCCGAAGGAGAAGTGGCTGCTCGTCAAGAAGCGCGACGAGGAGGCCGACGCCCGGCGCAACCCCGTCAGCACCCAGCCGGAGTCCGTGCTGAGCGGCAAGACCATCGAGGAGATGCAGGGCGGGTGAAGGTCGAGGTCTCGCGCCCCGGGAAGCTGATGTTCCCGAAGGACGGCGTGACCAAGGGCGACCTCGCCGGGTACTACGAGCGCGTCGCCGAGCACCTGCTCCTCCACTCGAAGGGGCGACCGGTCTCGATGCAGCGGTTTCCGGACGGCATCGAGGGCTACGGCTTCTTCCACAAGGACGTCCCGGACCACTTCCCGGACTGGGTCCGCCGGGTCGAGGTCGCCAAGCGCGGAGGCAGCGTCACGCACGCGGTCCTCTGGGACGCCGATGGCCTGGTGTACCTGGCCGACCAGGCGTGCATCACCCCGCACGTGTGGCTGAGCCGCATGGACCGGGTGCACCAGCCCGACCGGCTGGTGATCGACCTCGACCCGTCGGTGCCGGATTTCGCTGCGGTCCGAAAGGCGGCGCTGGCCGCGGGCCGGCTGCTCGAGGAGCTCGGGCTGGCGCCATTCGCGATGGCCACGGGGTCCCGCGGGCTGCACGTCTGGGCCCCGCTGCGCCGGGGGGCGGACTACGACCAGGTCAAGGAGTTCGCCCGCGGCGCGGCCCGGGTGCTCGCCGCCAGGCATCCGGACGAGCTGACCGTCGAGTCCCGCAAGGCAAAGCGCGGGGACCGCATCCTGCTCGACGTGGCGCGAAACGCATACGCGCAGACCGCCGTGCCGCCGTACGCGGTCCGCGCAAGGCCGGGCGCGCCCGTGGCGACGCCGCTCGAGTGGAAGGAGCTGTCGGACTCGCGCCTGCGCCCCGACCGCTGGAACGTGAAGAACGTGTTCCGGCGGCTGGCCTCGAAGGGCGATCCCTGGGCCGAAATGGGCTCGCAGGCCCGAGGGCTGGCCAAGCCGCGCAAGCGGCTCGAGGCCCTGCTACGCGAGCAGGCCTAGAGCCGCTGGCAGCGCGGGCACCAGCACGCCGTCCGCCCCGCCACCGTCGCCTTGCGCAGGCGGGCGCCGCAGCGAGGGCAGCGTGGGTCGCGTTGGTCGCGGACCCGCGTCAGCCAGCCCTCGAGGTGCGGGACCCGCTCGGTGGGGAGGGACTCGCGGATCGTGTCGCTCAGCGCCTCGTGCAGACGGTCGCGGCGCCGGCGCGAGAGCCTTGGGACCGGCGTGCGCGGATCCACGCGGGCCCGCCAGAGGATCTCGTCGGCCAGCAGGTTGCCGACGCCCGCGAGCAGCGTCTGATCCATGAACGCGGCCTTGATCGAGCCGCGCCGGCGGGCGAGCAGCTGCTCGAAGGTGCCGCGGTCCAGGCCGTCCGCGTCGGGGCCGAGCGGGCCGGTCGCGCGCTCTCGCTCGAGCTCGTCGCGCGCCAGTCGCACCGCGCCGAACTTGCGCATGTTCCGGTAGCGCAGCTCGCCGTCCTCGCACACGAAGACGACCCTGTCGTGGCGGTGGCGCTCGTCCCCGGGAGGCCGCCACTCGAGCAGGCCGGTCATGCCGAAGTGCATGAGCGCCTCGACCCCGTCCGCCGGCGCGATCACCCACTTGCCGTGGCGAAGCGGCTCGCCGAACCGCTTGCCCCGCAGCGCGTTCGCGAACGGTCCCGCCCGGGTGCCCTTGACCATGCTCGGGTCCAGCACGTCCACAGCCTCGATCCGCTTGCCCGCCGCGTGACGCGAGAGGACGCGACGGAAGCCCTCGACGTCGGGCAACTCGGGCACGTCAGTGGATCGCGCTCGAAGCCTGGGACGCGCCCGACAGCTCGAACAGCCAGAAGTCCTGCCGCATCACCGGGACCGAGACGTTGAAGACAGGGACCCCCTCGAGGGACGCCTCGAGCCGGCCGGCGTGGGCGTGCCCGTGGAGCACGAGGTCGGGGCGGTGTTCGAGAAGGGGCGCGGCGAAGCGGTCGCTGCCGAGGAAGGCCCAGATCTCGGGAGGCTCGCCCTGGAGGGTCTCGGGCGTCGGGGCGTAGTGCATCAGCGCGATGCGGAAGGGGCAGAGCGCGATCTCGCTCAGCCCGCTCGACAGCGCCTCCACCTCGGCGGTCGTCTCGGCATAGATGTCCCGCAGCGACGGCTCGCCGAAGTCTGGGAGCCCAAGGCCGCGGAAGCCGCCCACGAACCCCTTGACGCCCGCCACGCCCACCTGGCAGCCACCCACGCGGTGGACCGCGTGGGAGCGGTCCAGGAGCTCGACTCCGGCCCCGGTCACCACCTCCACCAGCTCGTCGCGGCGGCCGGCGTGGAGATCGTGGTTGCCGAGCACCGCCACCACCGGCACGCCCAGGTCGCGCACCGCGTCGGCCAGCACCTCGGCCTCGGAGGGCTGGCCGTGGGTGGTCAGGTCGCCCGCCAAGAGGATCAGGTCCACGTCCGGGGCCACGGCCCGGAACGCCGTGGCCACCTCCTCCCGGTTGCCTTCCTCGCAGTGGATGTCGCCGGCGGCCGCGACGCGGACGGTCACATCGCCGGCGAGGCTCGAGGCCAGCACGCTGGTGGGCGCCTTCATGACCGCGTCATGGTATGACGGTCCTCGTGACGGTCCAGAAGGAGCTGGGATCCGAGGCTCTCGAGGCGTCGCTCAAGCGAGCCGTGGCCGCGCTGCGCGAATCGGGAGCGCCCTACCTGCTCGGCGGGAGCCTCGCAGCCTGGGCCCGAGGCGGCCCACAGACGCGGCACGACCTCGACTTCGTGGTCAAGCCGGACGATGCCGACCGGGCACTCGAGGCTCTCGAGCAGGCTGGGATGAGCACGGAGCGCCCGCCGGAGGAGTGGCTGTTCAAGGCGCAGGACGGCGACGTCCTGATCGACCTGATCTTCGAGCCTCGTGGCCTGGAGGTGACCGACGAGGTGATCGAGCGGGGCGAGGACCTTCACGTCCTCGGGATCACGATTCCGGTCATGGCGATCGAGGACGTGATGGCCACCAAGCTGCATGCGCTCGACGAGCACTCGCTCGACTACACCGGCCTGGTCGAGATTGCCCGCGCTCTGCGCGAGCAGATCGACTGGCCGGCGCTCCGCCGCCGCACCGCCGGCAACCCCTACGCGGCGGCCTTCTTCACGCTCGTCGAGGAGCTCGACATCGTGCCCGCCCATCATGGCCGGGGTGCCGACGTGCGCGTGCTGTCCCCCCGCCGCCAGTCCCGGTGAACGTTCGCCGGCTGGCCACCGGCCTCGCCGTCAACCGGCTCCTGTTCGGAGCGAGCTTCGTGGCCGCGCCCGAGCGCTCCAGCCGCAGCTGGATCTCGATCGACGCCGCCACCGGCGGAGGCCGGGTCATGACCCGCGCCACCGGCGCCAGGGATCTCGTGCTCGGACTGGGAGCCCTAAGAGCGCTGCGGACCGGAGCGGACGCCCGTCCCTGGTTCGCGGCGCATCTCGTCTCGGACGCCACCGACTTCCTCGCAACCTGGGCCGAGCGCCGCGAGCTGCCGAAGCCCTCTGTCGCCTACGCCCTCACGATGGCAGGCGCCTCGACGGCGATAGCCGCCGCGTACCTCCTGGAACCGGACGCCCAGGAAGACCCGCGCTAGGACCCGCGGCGAGAAGAACCGCCGCGGGAGCCGCCGCCCCGCGAGCCGCCTCGGGCGCCGCGCGAGGAACCGCTCCGCGACGAGCTGCTGCGGCCGCGCGAGGACGCGCTCCGCGACGACGCGGTCCTGCGCGACGACGACCGGCTGCGCCTCGAGCCTCCGCTTCGCGAGCTCGCCCGGCCGCGGGAGCCGCCGGAGCTCGACCGGCGGCGGGAGGACGAGCGGCGGCGTGTCGTCTTGCGCTCGGAGGCCGGGATCTCCTCGCGGGCGACCGCCTTCGTGAGGGTCGGAATCTGCTTCTCGAGGAAGTTCGCCATCTTCTCTTCCTCGCGGCGGATGCCGCGGGCGAGCTTGACGGTGTCCCCGTCGCCGACTTCGTCGGCGAGCGTCTCGATCGCGTTGTACATCGCGATCTCCTCGAACTCGTTCCAGTACTCGGTCTTGGCGTTCTTCAGCATCTTCTCGGCCTCGCCGGTGCCGCGGATCGCGTGGAGCGGCCCCTTGGCCGCGGAGACCGCCTTGTTGGCGGCGGTGCTGACGGCGCCGGCGGCCTCGGCCAGCACGTCAGGGCCGGGTGCCGGGACGATGTCGGCCCTTCCGCCGAGCTGCTTGATGCGGCGCTCGACCTCTCGGGCGTGGCCCTTGGTCTCTCTGAGGTGCTCCTGGAGGCGCTTGCGGTAGGGCGCCCGGGTTGTCATCGCTATGTGGGCCTGTAGCGCCGTCTCGAGCTGGCGCTCCTTGCCGTAGGCCTCGTTGAGGTACTGGATCAGCTTGGTTTCACGGATTGTCATCTGGGGTGGCTACCCACGCCTACCGCGCCCAAACGCCCTGATCTGCCTGGGCCGGTCGACCAGAACGGTCCAGCGTTCCGTCGTCGCCAACGCCCGCATGCCCGACGCCGCCCACGGCCGCGGAACGAACAGCAGCAGCGGCGTCCCACGGGGAGGGTCGTCGATCTCCCCGATGCGCCGCATGGGGACGTCCCACTCCCAGGCGATCACTCCCCGCGCCCACATGAGGTGCCGCGGGAGGGCGACGGCCGCGGTCCGGGGAGCCGCCGGCCGGGCTTCGCGGGCAGCGCGCCGCAGGTCGACCTGCATGTCTTCGACCTCGCGCGCCGCCTCGACCTGATCCGGGATGAGCTGCGCGCGCTGGACCGCGAACGGCAGGCAGGCGAGCGCAAGCCCTGCGGCCATGGCGGCGCGCACGCCCGGGGCCGCCGGCGCTCGAACGAGCTGCGCGGCCCCCACGCCGGCGAGCACCGCCACGAACCCCGCGAGCGGCAGGAACACCCGCTCGGTCGGCGGGTAGCCGAGCTGGGCCGCGATCGTGAGAGCGGCCGCCGCCCCCAGCACGGCGGCGCCGAGGAGCGCGGGCAGGAGCTCGCGGCGCACTGCCGCATAACCGGCGGCGAACGCGGCCAGGAGCAGCGCCGGCAGCGGCGGTATGCGCATACCCAGCCCGAGCAGCTCGATCCCGGACATGTCGCGGATGACCGCCCCGGCCACGCGCTCGGCGTTGAGGAAGCGGCCGGAGCTCCACCAATCGACGCCCACCCACAGCAGCGGAACCACGGCGACGCCGGCGACGAGGTGCGGGCGCAGGCGAGGATCGCGCCGCCACATCCAGACCGCCATCCCGGCCAGCACAGGCCAGCATTCCGGCCGCGCCAGGGAGGCGACGAGCACGAGCGCGAACGCGGTGCCCCGACGCGCGTCCAGCCACGCAAGCGCTGCCCCCAGCAGCGCGGCGATCACGAGCGGCTCGCAGTAGCCGTGCTCGAGGCCCCGGAACCACCCGCCCGACAGGGCCAGGGCGACGACCGCCACTACGCCGGCCGCGGGGCCGGCGAGCCGGGCGGCCAGCAGGTAGGCGAGCGGCAGGCCGGCCAGCCCCGTCGCCCGCGCGAGCACGAGCCAGGCGTCCACGGCGCCGTCGCCGAGCGGCGTCAGTGGAGCGATCAGGAGCACCGGCAGCGGCTTCCACGAGGGAGCGCCGCCCACGTGCGTCTCGAGCTCCAGCCCCAGCAGCTCCCGTCCCCACACGATCCAGCCCCAGGCGTCTGTAGTGGGGACCGAGGGCAGCGCGAGGCTGGCCGCTGCAGCCGCCAGGCAGAGAGCCGCGATCGCGGGCGCCTTGACGCTCAGCCCTTCACCACCCCGATCGGACGCAGCCGGGCCACGCGGCCCGCCAGCCCCGCCCGCTCGACCACGTCGACCACCTTCTCCACGTCCTTGTACGCGAACGGCGCCTCCTCGGCCAGTCCCCGGTTCGAGGGGCAGCGCACCACGATGCCCTGCTCCTCGAGCTGCCGGCGCAGGTCCGCCCCGTGCACCCGCTTGCGAGCCCCCGTCCGGCTCATGCTGCGCCCCGCGCCATGACAGACGGTGCCGAACGAGCGCTCCATCGCGCCGGGGCGCCCCGCCAGGACGTAGCTCGCCGTGCCCATGCTGCCCGGGATGAACACCGCGTGGCCGGGGAACGCGCGAGTGGCGCCCTTGCGATGCACGCACACGCGGCGGCCGCCGTGCTCCTCGACCTTCGCGACGTTGTGGGCCACGTCGTAGACCTGGCGCGTCTCCTCCGCCGCGCGCTCCCCGAGCACCTGCGCAGCCGCCTGCCGCACGCCGTGGGCGATCGCGTGCCGGTTGGCCCAGGCGAAGTTCGCCGCGGCCGCCATGGCGGCGAGGTACTGGCGTCCCTCCGCGGACGACAGCGGCGCGCACGAGAGCTGCCGGTCGGGCAGCTCGATGCCGTGCCGGCCCAGGGCGGCGTCCATCCGCTTCACGAAGTCGGTGCAGACCTGGTGGCCGAGCCCGCGCGAGCCCGAGTGGATCAGCACCGTGACCTGGCCCTCGCGCAACCCGAACGACCGCGCCTGCTCCTCGTCGTGAACCGCGTCGACCCGCTGGACCTCGACGAAGTGGTTGCCGGAGCCGACCGTGCCGAGCTGCGGCGCCCCCCGCTCGAGCGCCCTCGCGGACAGGGCGTCGGGGTCGGCGCCCTCGAGCCGGCCCTCCGACTCGGTGCGCTCCACGTCCACGGCAGTCCCCACACCCCGCTGCTCCACCAGCGCGCGCGGGCCGTCGAGCAGCACCTGCCTCAGCTCTTCGCGACGCAACGGGAGCGGACCGTCGCGCCCGGCCCCCGTCGGCGCCTCGCGCGAGATCTGGTTCACGAGCGCCTCGCGCCGCTCGCCGAGCTCGCCGGCCTCGACCGGGAGCGCCAGTAGCCGGACGCCGCAGTTGATGTCGTAGCCGACGCCGCCCGGCGAGACGACCCCGTCGGGAAGCTCGGTGGCCGCGATGCCGCCCACCGGAAAGCCGTACCCCTGATGGATGTCCGGCATGGCCAGCGCCGCCTCCACGATGCCCGGGAGCGTGGCGACGTTCTGGAGCTGCTCCAGCGAGCGGTCTGCGCGGATAGCGTCGAGCAACTCCGCATCGGCGAAAAGCCGCGCGGGCACGCGCATGTCGGCCCGTGCCTCGGCCGGGATCTCCCACGTCGTGTCGTCGACGCGTCGCGGCTCAGACATCGAGCACCACCCGCGCGAACCAGCCGTCGGCGGACGGCTCGAAGGCCAGCCGGTGGTAGGTAGCGCCCTTGACGAGGTGCGAGGGGGAGCCCGTCCGGCCCTCGATGGTCGCGCGCAGACCCTCCGCGTCCAGCTCGAGATCGCGCAGGCCCTCGGGAACGAGACCCTCGGTCTCACCGAGCACCGCGAGCTCGGCGAGCCAGTCCGCGAGCAGGGCGGCGCGGTCGGAACCGGCGAGCTCGATGGCGCGGGTGACCGGCTCCGCGCCCGCGGACTCGGAGTCCCCGTCTCCGGCGAGCAGCTCGCGCATGGCCGCGAACCCCTCGGCGAAGACGGCCCGCTCGTCTGAAGCGGAGATCTCCAGCTCGAGCTCACCCGTGTGCTCGACCCAACGATGGGACACCGGGGGACTTTTACCCGGTGATTAGGTCGCCAGTTGCCGGGAAAACGGGTCGTCATGGCGCAGGAGACCGAAGAGAAGACCCGCCACGACGGCGGGCGGGCTCCCGACGAGCCCACGGACCTTCCCAAGCGCTCCTGGTGGAGCGTGCTCAAGCGCACCGGCAAGGAGTTCTCCGACGACAACCTCACCGACTGGGCCGCGGCGCTGACCTACTACAGCATTCTCTCGATCTTCCCGGCGCTGATCGCGCTCGTCTCGATCCTGGGTCTGGTCGGGGACTCGGCGACCCAGCCGCTGATCGACAACGTCGGGGCCGTCGCACCCGGGCCGGCCAAGGAGATCTTCACCAGCGCCATCGAGAACCTCCAGCGCAGCGAAGGCGCGGCCGGCCTCCTGTTCATCGTCGGCCTCGCGGGCGCCCTTTGGTCGGCATCCGGCTACGTGGCCGCCTTCATGCGCGCCTCCAACGCCATCTACGACGTGGAGGAAGGCCGCCCGATCTGGAAGACCGCCCCGGTGCGCCTGGGCGTGACCATCGTGCTCCTGCTGCTGCTGGCCATCAGCGCCACCGCGGTCACGCTGACCGGCGGCCTGGCGGAGCAGGTCGGCAACCTGATCGGCGTCGGCGACACGGCCGTCACGGTCTGGGACATCGCGAAGTGGCCCGTCCTGCTGCTGATCGTGAGCTTCATGTTCGCGATCCTGTACTGGGCGGCGCCCAACGTGAAGCACCCCAAGTTCCGCTGGGTCAGCCCGGGCGGGGTGGTGGCCGTGATCGTCTGGATCGTCGCGTCGGCCGCGTTCGCCTTCTACGTCGCCAACTTCGGCTCGTACAACAAGACGTACGGCGCGCTCGGCGGCGTGATCGTGTTCCTCGTCTGGCTCTGGATCTCGAACATCGCGGTCCTGCTCGGCGCCGAGCTGAACGCCGAGCTGGAGCGCGGGCGCGCGATCGAGGCGGGACATCCCGAGGACGAGGAGCCCTTCCTCGAGCCTCGCGACACCCGCAAGATGAAAAACTGACCGTCCTCCATGGGCCTCGACACCAGCGCCGAGGACGGCGTCTTCGGCGGCTACGCCGCTCCGAAGGAGCAGCCCCCATTCGGCGCCTACGCCTCGCTGGCGACGCTGTTCAACGCGGGCTTCGCCGGCATGTTGGCCGCCGCGGCGCGCTCGGGGAAGCTGCCCGAGCACATCGAGGCCGGCGACGTCGTGCTGGTCGGCGTGGCCACGCACAAGCTCAGCCGGCTCATCACGAAGGACCGCGTGATGGCTTTCGCGCGGGCACCGTTCACCGAGTACCAGGAGCCCGGCGGGCCCGGAGAGGTCGAGGAGAAGGCGCGCGGGCAGGGGCTGCGGCGCGCGATCGGTGAGCTGCTCGTGTGCCCCTACTGCCTGGGGCTATGGACGTCCGCCGGCATGCACGCCGGTCTCGTCTTCGCTCCGCGGGTCACGCGCACGGTCGCGTCGACGTTCACCGCCCTGGCGCTGGCGGACTTCCTCCAGATCGCCTACAAGGCCGCCGAGGAACGCGGTCTCGGCGGGTCCTAGACGAGCTTCTTGCGCCCACGCAGCCTGTCGGAGGGCGCTGTGCCCCCGCGCTCCTCGAGCAGGCGCGCCGGCAGCGACGAGCGGAAGAGGCGACTCACCTTGCCGAGCTTCGCCCGGCAGCGTGGGCAGACCTCGGACGAGGCCTGGCTCACCGGGCTGTACACCGTCAGCCGGCAGCTTGGACAGTTCAGGTAGGCGATCTCTCTCCCTCAGCCCCGGGAGCAGACGAAGGTAGCCCATTCGGGCAGTAGCGTCAACATTAGGATTACGCCGATGAGCCGGGCGGCGATAGTCACGGCCTCCGATTCGGGCATCGGCAAGGCGACGGCGATCCGTCTGGCCGCGGACGGCTTCGACGTCGGCATCACGTGGCACACCGACGAGCCCGGCGCCGCCGACACCGCCCGCCAGGTGGAGGAGCAGGGCCGGCGTGCGGTTGTGACGCGGCTCGACGTGACTCGCTTCGAGGAGGCCGGCGAAACGATTGCGCGACTGGCCTCCGAGCTCGGCCGACTCGACGTGCTCGTGAACAACGCGGGCGGCGGGCCGGGGCACCCGTTCCTCGAGTATCCGCTCGACGAGTTCCAGGAGGTCGTCGACCTCAACCTGACCGGAGCCTTCGTGTGCGCCCAGCGGGCCGCGCGGATCATGGTCGACGACGGCACTCAGGGCCGGATCATCAACGTGACGTCGGTCCACGAGCACATCCCGCTGCCGAAGGCATCGGCCTACTGCGCCGCCAAGGGCGGACTGGGCCTCTTGACGAAGACCATGGCGCTCGAGCTGGGCGAGCACGGGATCACGGTCAACGCGGTCGCCCCCGGCGAGATCGCCACCGAGATGACCGGCGCCGAGGATGTGGACCCGGGCACCCTCGAGCGCCCCGCCCTGCCGGCCGGCCGCCCGGGGCATGCGGAAGAGATCGCGGCGGCGGTCTCGTTCCTGGCCTCCCCCGACGCGCGCTACACGACCGGCGCTTCGTTCGTGGTCGACGGCGGCCTCACGCTGACGGCCGCCAAGTACAACCAGGCGACCGCCTCGTCCTAGACCTTCCGTTCCAGGTTCGTCACGGCCGGACCTTCGATCACGGCGCCGTCCGGCGCGAAGCGCGACCCGTGGCAGGGGCAGTCCCAGCTGCGCTCGGCGTCGTTCCAGGCGACGCGGCACCCCAGATGCGTGCAGGTGGGCGACACAGCCGTCAGCCGCCCCTCCTCGTCGCGGTAGCCGGCAACGGTGTCGCCGTCGTGGCGCACGATGTCGCCCTCCCCGGGCGCGAGCTCGTCGAGCGATCGCGAAGGACGCTGCCTGACCCGGTCGGCCACGAAGTGCCAGCCGACGTTGACGTTCTCCTGGACGAGCTTGGGCATCGAGGCCCGCGGCCGCAGGCGGTTCGAATCGAGGGCCCCCGCCCAGGGGTTGTCGCGTCCCTGCACGGCGTCGGCCAGAACCATCGCGGCGGCGGTGCCGTTGGTCATGCCCCACTTCGAGAACCCGGTGGCCATGTAGCTCCGCTTCGAGATCGGCGTGAGCCGGCCGACCAGCGGCATGCCGTCGGCGGGGACCGGGTCCTGCGTCGACCAGCGGTATTCGAGCGACTCGACGTCGAAGTGCTCGCGGGCGAACTCCTCGAGCGCGCGGTATCGGGCGCTCGTGTCGGACTCCTGCCCCACCTTGTGGCCCTCGCCGCCGACCAGCAGCAGCTCGCCGTCGGGCCGCGGCGCCCCGCGCAGCGAGCGCGTGGGCCCCTCGGCGCTGATGAACATGCCCTCGGGCACCGGACCGCGGATGCGGGCCGCGATCGAGTAGCTGCGCTGCGGCGCCGCGCGGGCGAAGACGAGCGTGCGGTCGACGTAGGGGTAGTGGCTCGCGACGATCACGTGGTCGGCGGTCAGGGTGCCGCGGTCGGTCTCGACGCGGTGCGGGCTGCCCTCGTCGAGGCCGGTGGCGCGGGTGCGCTCGGCGATCGTCGCGCCGGCGGCGGCCAGGTCTCGGGCCAGCCCGATCACGTACGCGTAGGCGTCGAACTCGGCCTGGTCGTCGAAGCGCACCGCCGCCGCGACCGGGTATGGCAGCGGCGTGTCGTGCACCAGCCGGGCCGGAAGACCGAGCCGCGCCGCCGTCTCGGCCTCGGCGGCCGCCTGCGAGGTCTGCGAGCCGGACAGGACGTAGGCGTAGGCCTCGCGGCGGCGCCAGGCGCAATCGATCCCGCGCTCCTCGACCCAGCGCGCCATGAGCGCCAGAGCGGCCTGATTGGCCTGTCCGTACGCGCGCGCCTTCTCCTCGCCGTGTTTGGAGACGAGGGAGTCGTAGAGCATGCCGTGCTGGGAGGTGACCTTGGCCGTCGTGTAGCCCGTGGCCCCCCTACCCAGCCGGTCCATCTCGATCAGCGTGACCTGGCGCCCGCCCTCGGCCAGCAGCAGGGCGACGGTCAGCCCGGCGATGCCGCCGCCCACGACGGCCACCTCCGTCCTGGTGTCGCCGGCGAGCGGCGGATGCTCGGCGGCAGGCTCGCGGTCGAGCCAGGGCGAGGTCGCCTTGGGCGCCGCCACGCCTAGCCGCGCTCGAATGCGTCGATCGCGGCGGCCAGGCGCCGCTCCTGGAGCTCGTCGCGCTGCCTTCGCGCCCGCTCGAGCAGCGCCTCGAAGTCGAACTCCTGGAGCCTCGAGTCGTTCAGGTGGCGAAGCGCCTGCCAGAGGCTTCGCTTGCCCTCGACTCCCAGGGCGAGCGCCTCGAGCTCGATCAGGCGGCTGAGCGGCGAATAGCCGAACAGCCGGTTGTTCGGCTTCAGCCGGCCCATCTTCTCCCCCACCCAGCCCGCGGCCATCTTGATGCGGTCGGTGCCGATCTCCATGCTCTCCATGACCGCCTTGAGGGTCTCGCGGTCCTCTTCGATCTCGTCCGCGAGCACTTCCAGGAACCTGCCCAGCGGCGTCCCCTCGTTCTGGCCCCGCGCCCGCCGCGCCAGTTCGACGCCGACGGTGGCTCCGGCGAGATGGTCGTTGAGGTACGTGGCGAGGAGGCTCGAGTCGATCATCGGGGCAGCGTATTCCCCGGGCGCGCCCGCGTACTCCCCGCTGAATCGGGAAAAGGGTGCGGCAGGAGGTGTGACCATGGCAAAGGACCACGGTTCCAGCGTGAAGAACGACAAGCAGTACGAAGGCCTGCGCAAGAAGGGCATGAGCAAGGAGCGCGCGGCCAAGATCTCCAACACCCCGAACGCTTCCAAGAAGGGCGGCAAGAGCTCCGGCGGAGGCGGAAGCGGTGGTGGCGGTGGCGGCTCCAAGCAGGGCCAGCGCAAGGGCGGGCGCAAGGGCGGCAAGAAGTCCTGATGGGCAAGGAACCAGGCGACCAACCCGAGAACGACGAGAAGACGGGCGAGGGAGACCGCTCGCACGACGACGAGGCGCACCATGCGCTGAACAACCCCGTCGGCGAGCCCGACCCGACCGAGTACCCGGATCCCTACGAGCAGCGCGAGGACCCGCGCGACGAGGACCACCCGCAGACCGGGAGCCAGAGCACGAGCGAGCCACACCCCTCACAGGACCCCGAGGCGGAGCCGTGGGAGGCGCCCGAGCGGGACAAGCTGGACGACTGATCGCGGTTTGGCTTTCCGCGAAAGCGGGGACGCTTCGAGCAGGAAGGGGGACGGACTCGGATGGCGTCGAGCCAGCCGCGCACGGACCTCACGTCAAAACGATGACGGAGGTCCACCCATGGTCACGACGACCCACGACCGTGAGCGCGAGAACGCGCTCCTGACGCGTTACCACCTCGACGGCGACCCGGATGCCCGGGAAGAGCTCGTCGTCCGTTTCCTGCCCTTCGCCCGCGACCTCGCGCTGCGCTACCGCTACACCGAGGAGCCGGTCGACGACCTGTTGCAGATCGCGTCCCTCGGGCTGCTGAAGGCGATCGACCGCTATGAGCCGGATCGCGGCAGCAAGTTCACGAGCTACGCGGCGCCCACGATCCTGGGCGAGCTGAAGCGACACTTCCGCGATCGCGGCTGGGCGCTGCGAGTGCCACGCGAGCTGCAGGAACGGGTGCTGGCGGTCAGCCGCGCTCGCGAGTCCCTGTCGAAGCGCCTCGGCCGCACCCCCACCGTTCTCGAGGTTGCGCACGAGCTCGGCTGCACCTCCGAGCAGGTGCTCGAGGCCGCCGAGGCGGCCCGCTCCTACCAGACGACCTCGCTCGACGTGCCGGCCTCGAGGGACGAGCCCGACAGCGCGCCGCTCGTGGACACCATCGCCACCGACGACACCGGGCTGGAGATGGTGGAGAGCCGCGACGCGCTCGCGAGCGAGTGGAGCGCACTGCCCGAGATCGAGCAGGAGGTCGTGCGGCTGCGATTCGTGGAGGACCTGACCCAGCGCGAGATCGGCGAGCGCGTCGGCTACTCCCAGATGCACGTCTCGCGCATACTGCGCCGGGCGCTCAAGCGGCTGGAGGCGTCTGCAGTCGCCGCTTGAGGTAGAGGGCGTTCTCCACCGCGAAGCCCTCCCAGTCGTTGTTGAGGTAGACGAGCACCTCCGCGCTTCGGCGCCAGCCGTCGATCCGCTCGATCCACTCGTCGAGCTCGCGCTCCGAGTAGTTGCCCCGCCTCCCGCGGCGCCCGTGGTGCAGGCGCACCAGGGTCCAGTCGGCAGTCAGCTCGCGAGCCTGAAAGGGCCACTTGGGGTGGTCCCCGATCACGAGTGCCGCGCCGTGCGCGCGGAGCAGCTCGTAGACCCCCTCGTCGAACCAGCTCTCGTGGCGGAACTCGAAGCAGTGCCGGCCCTCCGGAAGCAGCGGCAAAGTCCCCGCCAGCAGCTCGTCGTCTCGCCGGAAGGTGGCGGGGAACTGCCACACGATCGGGCCCAGCTTCTCGGTGCCGAGGAGCGGCTCGATGCGCTCGTAGTAGCGCTCGATCCCCTGGCCGATGTCGCGCAGCCGCCGCACGTGGGTCAGGTAGCGGCTGGCCTTGAGCGCGAACAGGAAGCCGGGCGGCGTCTCCTCGACCCAGCGCGCGACAGCGTCCTTGGACGCGAGGCGGTAGAAGGTCGAGTTCACCTCGACCGTGTCGAAGCGCTCCGCGTAGCGCGCCAGCCATTTCCGTTTGGCGAGCCCCTCCGGGTAGAGGCGCCCGCGCCAGTCGTCGTAGTTCCAGCCGGAGCAGCCGATCCGGACGGGCCGCATGCGGCCTACTCCGAGACCAGCGTCTCCTTGTCCTTCTCGGTGAACTCCACGTCCTTGGACTTGGCGTCCTCGCGGATGTCGGACACCTGCTTGGTCTGCTGGCGGCGGCGGCTGAAGTCGAACGCGGCGATCGCCCCGATGGCGAGGAGCGCGAGCGGGATGGCCACGATCACGGCTCCGCCCCCGAAGGCGAACGACATGGCAGCCAGCCCGAGCAGGAAGGCGCCGACTATCAGCATGAGTGGGCTCATGTCACGAATGTACCCGCCGGGATGCCAGACAAACGAATCACCGCCGGGCAAACCTCTTTCCGCTCGGTCGCAGCCGTCGCGAAGTACCTTTGGGAGATCGACATGAGCCCCACTTCAGATCACTTCCCGACGGACGTCGCTGGTCTCCCCGAGGCCGCCGCGCCCGAGCTGGTCGCGCTCTCCGACGGGGACGAGTTCGAGCTGCGCATTGCGCCCGTCGCCAAGCGGCTGGGCGACGCCACCGTGCGGATGCTGGCCTACAGCGGCTCGATCCCGGGGCCGACGCTCAAGGCGCGAGAGGGCTCGGAGGTCGTCGTGAACGTCGAGAACGAGGGCGACTTGGAGACGACCGTCCATTGGCACGGACTCCGGCTGGACAACCGCTACGACGGCACGCACGAGACGCAGCCGCCGATTCGTGTCGGCGAGCGCTTCACCGCACGCGTCCGGCTGCCCGACCCCGGTGTCTACTGGTACCACCCCCACATCCGGGAGGACTACGGCCAGGAGATGGGCCTGTACGGGAACATCCTGGTGGAGCCCGCTGAGTCCGACTACTGGCCGCCGGCCCACCGCGAGCTACTCCTGACGCTCGACGACATCCTGCTCGAGGACGGCAAGGTCGCGCCGTTCAGCCGCGAGCGGACCACATACGCGGCGATGGGGCGCTTCGGGGACGTGCTGCTCGTGAACGGTGAGACGGACCTGTCACTCAACGCCGCGCTCGGCGAGGTGGTGCGGCTCTATCTGACCAACACGGCAAACACTCGAGTGTTCAAGGTGAAGCTGCCCGGCGCGCGCATGAAGCTGGTGGGCGGCGACAGCGGCCACGTCGAGCACGAGGAGTTCGTCGAGGAGGTCATCCTCTCGCCGTCGGAGCGGGTGGTGGTCGACGTCCTGTTCGAGCAGGCGGGTGACATCACGTTGGAGCACCACACCCCCGGGCGGGTCTATCCGCTCGCGACCGTGATGGTCGGGGAGGAGCGCGCCACCCCGCCGCTGGACGAGCAGTTCGGCGTCCTGCGCACGAACGCGGACATGGTGGCCGAGCGCGAGCGGATCGCGATGTACCTGGAGGCCGAGCCGGACAAGACGCTTTCCCTCATCGCCGAGATGGACATGGGTACGCCGGCCGCCGACGGCCCAGGTGTTTACGCGTGCCCGATGCACCCGGAGGTCGTCAGCGACGAGCCCGGCCATTGTCCAGAGTGCGGGATGAAGCTACTGCCGCAGGACCTCGTCGCGGCGGCCGGGGGCAGCCACCAACACGAGGGGCACGGCCATGAGGGCCGCGGGCACGAAGGGCATCGGCATGAGGCCGCCGGCGGCATCGAGTGGGAAGACGACATGGTCGAGGTCAACCGGATGACCACTCCGGAAAACATGCGCTGGAAGCTGATCGACCAGGAGACCGGCGCCGAGAACGCCGCGATCGACTGGCGGTTCCGGGTCGGGGAGCAGGTCAAGATCAGGCTGCTCAACGAGATGGCGGGAGATCACCCGATGCACCACCCCTTCCACGTCCACGGTGCGGGGCGCTTCCTGGTTCTCAGCCGCGACGGAGTCGCGGAGCCCAACCTGGTCTGGAAGGACACAGTGCTGGTACGCACAGGAGAGACGGTGGACATCCTCCTCGAGGTCACAAACCCCGGCAGGTGGATGGCCCACTGCCACATCGCCGAGCACCACGAGAGCGGCATGATGTTCAGCTTCGACGTGGACCCCTAGCGACTCTCCTCCGGCGTCGGCTCGGGTTGCTCAGTTCCGGTGAGCGCGAGGTAGAGCATGGCGAGGCCCAGCGCCAAGACCGCCAGGTAGACGTAGAGGTGCGCGGCCCAGTTCGTCTTCTCCCTGGCGATCGTCATCAGGGTGCCCGCCTCGCCGCCGAACACGACGATCGCGAACATCACCGTGCGGTAGCGCAGCCGGAACGTCACCTTGCGTGAGAGCTCGAAGATGCGGCCCTGGATGGCCACCGTGATGAGGAGGGTTGGTATCACGGTCGCGACGGCCCGGTAGAAGTCGATGCTGGTGCCGGGACCCTCGTCCATGCTCGTGCCGACGACGAATACGGCGATCAACACGACGGTGGCGGCGTAGTCGAACGGGCCCAGGGACGCGACCGACTCGTGAACCCGAGCAGGGATGCTTTGGTAAGGAGTATTCATCGCCGCAGCATCGCCGATCGGTCGCCGCCATGGCCGAGCGCCATTACGCGCTCACGCCGGCCGAGGGATGATCGGTAGATGACCCTCGGGCCCCGGAGTCGCAAGGTCGTTCTGACGGTGCATGTCCTGACCTCGGTCGGATGGATGGGCGCCTGCGCGGCATATCTGTCTCTCACCGTCGCGGCCATGACGAGCGATAGCCACGACACCGTGCGAGCGGCCTTTGTCTCGATGGAGATCGTCTACTTCGCCCTCGTCCCGCTGGCGGCCGGTGCCCTGCTCACGGGGCTCATCCAGGCGTTCGGCACCAACTGGGGACTGTTCCGCCACTACTGGGTCCTGACGAAGCTGGTGCTCACGGTGGTGGCGATCACTGTCATGGTGCTCAACCTGGCCAACGTGAGCTCCCACGCGGACCAGGTGTCGCACGGATCCGCCGCCGAGTCCGGCGCGGCGGCACACGACTTCCGGCACGCCGCGGGCGGGCTGGCAATACTCAGCCTGACCGCGATCCTTGGGCTGTACAAGCCGCGCGCCCTGACGCGGTACGGCCGGCGCAAGAGGAACGAGCTTCGCGCGCGCAGGCCTGCCGCTGCCGAGGAGCACCCCGCCTTCGGAAGCTGATCACCGCCGCGGCCGCGGCAGGCGCGAGGTGTCCACCACCTCGAAGGCCCGGCCCGGGACGCGGTGCAGGCTGTGGAGGTCATCGTTGTTCCAGCCCCGGTGCGGCGCGCCCGAGACGTACCAGGGCGAGCCGTTGTCGGCCAGGATCATCGCGTAGCGCTTGAGCGCCCTGAGCACCACGCGGGCCTGGCGCGGGAAGCGTGAGATGTCGTAGTCGCGCCGCAGGCGGAGGCGCTGGCCCATGGCCGGCAGGTCGGGGTCGGTCAGGTCCGAGGCGAAGTGGCGGGCCGGGTAGACGTAGGCGCGGCGGGTGCGGCGCGCGGTGAAGCGCAGGGCGTGGTCGATCTCGCCGCGCCGTACTTCGTCGAAGCGCGCCAGGCCGGGCAGGATCGGAAGCCCGGCCGCGTCGGCCGAGGTCCAGCCGGCGGGCCGCATCCGGTTGGAGCGCAGGTTCCACACGGCGCCCGAGCCGGCGCGCCACCGTCGGCCGCCATCGACCGGATATGCGGCGAACAGCTCGTAGAGGCGGCAGCGGCCGCGGTCGACCACGATCACGTGGCGGTCGCCGTCGGATGAGCGACCGCCCTCGACCGGGGCGTTGCGGGGGACCGGATAGGGGCCGCGGTCGGACTCGTCCGCGTACTCGAAGCTCACCGGCACGCGGCGCTGGCGGGCCGGCACGGTCGTATACGGGATCCCGATAGGCCCGCCTTCCCAGCGACCGGAGCCGAAGTCGGCGTGCATGTGCTCGTCGAGGCCGATCGAGCGCACGATCGCGTCGGAGTTCGGGTGAATAGGCAGCCGGTCCACGCGCTGGTTCCAATGGCTCGAGCGGGGGAACAGCGGGCACTTGGGCGCGGCCGGGAGGGGTTTGGCAGGCGCGAGCGCGGCGGCGCCGAACGCGGCCAGCGCCGCGGCGGCGAGCGCTATCGACAGCTTGGACTTCACACGCCTATGTGTTCGACGCGGAGGTCGGGATCCTTAGGACGAAGGAAAGCCGCCGGTCTGCGTCTCGCCCTCCGGCAGGCGGCCGTCACGCCCCACGTAGCCGTCCTTGCCGCCGGCCACCAGGTACACCGCGGGCTCCTCGCCCACGTTCTTGACCTTGCGTACGGTCGCGGCGTCCACCCGGGCGAGGCCGCCAGGGCCCAGCACGTGAGTCGAGCCGTCTCCGAAGCTCATCTCGATCCGCCCGCGGTGGACGAAGTAGAGCTCCTCCTGCTCGTCGTGGTAGTGCCTGCCGGTCTCGTAGTTGGGCGGGAGCTCGATCGCGTTGACGCCGAAGGCGGTCACCCCCAGCGCCCGCCGCACCTTGCGAAAGCCCGGCCCCTCGGCGAGCGCGTCCACGTTGGCGACGGCGAACCCGTCGCCCTCGTGCACGTCGCGGACCTCGTCGGCCATCACCGAGATCCTACGCCGCCGCCTCGGCGCTCCGCAGCCCCCTCAGGGCCCACATCACGAAGAGCGCGATCAGGCCGGCCGTGATCAGGAAGGCGAGCCCTTCCTTGGTCGGGTGCCCCGAGATGAACCCACGCTCCGCCTCCAGGAACACCGTGACCGGGTTGATCGAGGCCGCCGACTTCAGCCACCCCGTCAGCAGGTCGAACGGGACCCACACCGGCGCCAGGAACAGGGCCAGGAAGGCGGGTGTCTGCATGGCGGGGCCGGCCTGCATCGTGCGCAGCCGCATGGCCACGCCGATCCCGAACAGCGAGGAGGCCGCGTTCACGGCGAACGCGAGCGCGTACATCGCCACCAGGTCCCCGGCGGAGGCGTGCAGCTCCATGCCGGTGAGCAGGGCTGCTGCGGTCACGACGCTGAGCACGAACGCCGACCGTGTGGTCGCCGCGAGGACGTAGCCGAGCACGATGCCGGTGCGGCGCCGGGACGCCAGCAGCAGCCGGCGCGAGAACCCGCTCTCGAAGTCGCGGGCCACGGAGAACCCGGTGAAGATCCCGCCGAAGGCGGCCGCCTGCATCAGCACGAAGCCGTAGATCCACGCGGTGTAGCCGGGCTCGAACCCGAACCCCGGCACCCCCTCGATCCGCGACAGCCCGCCCGCGAAGGCCGTGAAGAAGAACAGCGGGAACAGTGTCCCGGGCACGATGAAGGCGGGGTTGGTGAAGAAGTTGTGTGCGTTGCGCCACCAGACCGCGCCCGCCGATGCCAGCAGGTCCCTCACGTGCGGGTCATCCTCGTCCGCAGCGCAGCCGAGGCCGCCGCCAACGTGATGAGCGCCAGGCCGCCCGCACAGCCGAACGCGAGCGCCAGCGCCTCGCCGTCCCAGCCCGTAATCATCAGCGAGCGGATCCCCTCGAGCATGTAGGAGACCGGGTTCCAGGTCGCCACCGTGCGGAACCAGTCGGTCTCGATCAGGTCGCGCGGCAGCGCCATCGACGACAGGAAGAGCGCGGCGAACATCAACGGGAAGAGGCCCTGGACCGCCTCGCCCGACCCGGTGCGCAGTGCGGCGAAGGCGCCAAGAGCGCCGAAGGCCACCGAGATCAGCACCGACAGCAGCACGATCAGCAGCGCGCCGGGGACGCCTGCCTCGAAGTGCGCGCCCGCCGCGATGCCCGCCGCAAGGAACGTGGCGGCCTGGATCAGTCCCAGCACCACCACGCCCCCGAGCTGGCCCACGAGCAGCGAGGCGCGCCGCATCGGCGTAAGCGACAGCCGGCTGAGGAAGCCGGTCTCGACGTCGCTGGCCATGTTGTTGCCGGCGCTGTTGGCCGCGAACAGCGCGCCCTGCACGAACGCGATCGCGAGCGCGAAGGTGAGGTAGGAATTGGTGGGAAAGCCCGGCAGGCGGGTGGCCGAATCGAGGCCGCCGGTGTTCACCGCCAGCAAGAGCAGCGGGAACAGCAGCGAGGGCACCAGCATCATCGGCTGGCGCAGCGTGCGGGTCGCCGAGCGGCGCGCCAGGGTCGCGACCTGGCCTGCGAGACCGCCGCTCACGCGGCGGCGGGCTCCGTGGCGCGCGAGGCCTCGGGCTCCTCGCCCGCCCCCTCGAGCGAGCGGCCCGTCTTCGCCAGGAACACGTCGTCGAGCGTCGGCGCGTGGAGCTGGAGGTGCTCCACCGCCAGGCTCTCGGCGTCGAGCGCCCTGACCACCTCGGCGAGCTGGGTTTCTCCGCCCGCCAGGCGAACCGCCACGCTCTTGGGAGAAGAGGCGACGGGGTCACCGAAGCGCCTGAGCACCTCGGCCACGCGCGGGCGCTCGGCCGGCTCGGCTGGTATCGCCTCGACGCTCGGGCGGCCGATCTCGGCCTTGAGCGCGTCGGGGTCGCCCTCGGCCACGATCCGCCCGTGGTGGATGATCCCCACCCTGTCCGCGAGCAGGTCGGCCTCCTCCAGGTACTGGGTGGTCAGGAAGAAGGTCACGCCGCGGTCGGCGGCCAGGCGCTGCACCTCGTCCCACAGCGCGCTTCGACTCTGGGGGTCGAGGCCGGTGGTGGGCTCGTCGAGGAACAGGATCCGCGGCCGGTGCACGAGCGCCAGCGCCACGTCCAGCCGGCGCTTCATTCCGCCCGAGTAGCCGCCCACCCTCCGGTCGGCTGCCTGGGTCAGCCCCACACGCTCGAGCAGCTCGTCGCCGCGGGCCCGGCCCTCGCTGCGGTTCATGCCGTGCAGGGAGGTCTGGAGCTTCATGTGCTCGCGCCCGGTCAGGTACGGGTCGAGTGCGGCCTCCTGCAGCGCGGCCCCGATCACCGAGCGCACCTCGGCTCCCTCGCTGACCACGTCGTAGCCCCCCACCGTGGCGCTGCCCGCCGTGGGGGGCAGGAGCGTGGTGAGCATGTGGACGGTGGTCGACTTCCCGGCGCCGTTGGGCCCCAGGAAGCCGTACACCTGGCCCGGCTCCACGCGCAGGTCGATGCCGTCGACGGCGCGCGGACCCTTCTTGAACTCGCGTACGAGCCCTTCGGCCTCGATCGCTGCCGTCGCTTGCCTCACATAGGTGAGGCTACTTGGCCTGCGCCGGCTCTCCCGGGCCGTGAAGCAGGTTCTGGACCCCGCGGACGCCTTCGACCTCGCGCGCGGCCTGCTCGAGCTGCGTGATCGTCTCCGGCGAGTCGACCTCGCCGCGCAGGTAGACGATGCCGTCCTCGACGTTCACCGACACCTCGCCCTTGGGCGCATCGGGGTCGCGGAAGATCTCGCTCTGGACCTTCGCCGCCAGGGCGGGGTCGTTGAGGCGTTCGCCGGCGTCCTCGCGGCCGCCGACCGGAGCCGCCTGCGTGGCCGCGCCCTTGGCTGCGCCGGCAGCGTACTTGGCCTGCGCCCCGGCCTCGGACGCGCCCTTGCGCGCATACTTCAGGGCCTTGTCCTGGGCCAGCCTGCGGCGCCGGGCGCCGTCGTTGGGGTCGAGGAACCAGGCCGCCGCCGCGCCGGCGGCGGCTCCCAGCAAGAACGAGGGGATCGCCATCTCATGCTCCTTTCTTCGTCTATGAGCCTGCTTCCCGTTTCGGGGCGGCTAGAACCTGAGGAGCACGCCGATTCCGCCAAGCTCGCGCAAATCGTCCGCGCGGCGCCGTAGGGGCAGCACCTCGGCGGACTGCTGGAGCGCGAGCTCGACCGCCGGCTCGGCGATGTCGTCGCGGGCCTGGAGCCGTGTCCCGTCGGCCGGGCAGCGCGACTCGCCGTGGGGCCCGAGCCAGCCGCAGCGACGGCACAGGGTGCCCGGCGCTCCGAAGCCCTCCTCG